>SFMU01000087.1 GCA_004552965.1 Bacteroidales bacterium
TGAACACAATTTGATGCCACCTGGCACCGGGATGTGCCCTACAGGTACCTGTAATGAAGATTGGCGTGCCAGGTGAATTTCATGAAGATCGATGGCAGCACAGCCTGGCGAAGAGGGCATCTATCGGCACTTTAGCACAGCGACCCTGCCCACAGGCACTTCAGAGGCATCCCAGTGTGGCGAACGGCTAGCCGACCGGTCCATGACCGGCAACTAACCGATGCTCTGATCTGTTTTCGGCACGGGGACCCTGCCCACAGGTACTTCAGAGGCATCCCAGTGTGGCGAAGAGTGCTCTTATCGACACTTTGGCACGGCGACCCTCAACTGAAGCACTTATGGGGCGGGGTCGCGTGCCGAAGGGAAGGGAATCGGTACCGTTGACGGGATTATGGTCGGGTTCACGACCGGGTTAGGCATGGCACCCCCGGCTACAGGTGGTTCTGAGGTATCCCCGTGTGGCGAAGCATCTTCCAAGCAACCTCAAATCGGTTTCTCTCTTCTATCCCTGTCGGTCCTCGGCACGGGGACCCCTTCCACAGGTACCTCAGAGACATCCCCGCGTGGCGAAGGGGCCTTCTATCAGCACTTTGGCACGGGAACCCTTCCCACAGGCACCTCAGTGGCATCACCGCGTGGCGAACGGCCAGCCGCCCGGTCCATGACCGGCAACTAACCGATGCTCTGACCGGTTTTCGGCACGGCGACCCTGCCCACAGATGTCTCAGTGGCATCCTTGCGGAGCCACTGTGAGTTTGTGTATCGGATAGCAGCCCTATTGGGCTTCGTGAAATTCACCTGGCACGAGCCGTTATTGATTATCAATTAGTTAGCGACCCCAAAGGTGCCAGGTGAACACAATTTGATGCCACCTGGCACCGGGATGTGCCCTACAGGTACCTGTAATGAAGATTGAGGTGCCAGGTGAATTTCATGAAGATCGATGGCAGCACTGCCTGGCGAAGCATTACCCAACCGATCTCAGACCGGTCTCTTTCCGATGCCCTAGTCGGTCTTCCGGCTCCGGCTCGTGATATTCACCTAGCAAGCGAATATGCCCTACAACTACCTGGAACGGCTTTCGGCTTGCTCGGTGTTTTGCTTGAAGGGCCCCTCGGCAACCGACACCGGCTTCCGCCATCCAGAACCGCCCCATGACCGGTCTCTATCCGTCCTCGGATTGTTCTTCGGACAGATTTAAGGCCTTATCATGTCCGTTGTTAATCCGTGGCAAATGTATCTTTTTTTATATTCGGTAACTATTTGTTAAATTAACCCCGAAATTGCTGTCTGACATGATGCATGAAAATATGATACACGTAAAAAAGTTCTTGTTGGTTCCGATGATCTCGGGACTCCTGATTTCATTGATGTCATTTGCCCCAGCCCGACATCATCATCGTTCATCTGAAGTTCAGGACTCTTCTGACGTGACTGTCCAGGATGACAGCATTCTTCCGGTTATAGCTTGGTTCAGCAAGCGGGACACCATGACCTACTGGATACATGACGGTCAATGGGAAGTCAAGGGGAAAGACACGGTGATGACACTCGGTGCCGCCGCTAAAGTGATGCTTACGGTTAAGGATTCCACCAAGAAAGGGTATGACATGGAATATACTTTCCTTGAATTTGTTTCTAACGACCAAATCAAATCGGAGTCCCAGAATATTGTCGGACAGGCAACGGATATTCTCAATGATGCCACAGTTGGTACGACTATAAGATTCCGTACCGACCAGTACGGCAAGATTGTCAAATACTACAATCTGAAGGGTATCAGGAAACAGGCGAAAAAAGTCCTGACGAAGGCGATCAGTAAAATGTCATATGCGGATTCCCTGCGCGCTGTCGGGCTTGATCCGGATAAATTGATGTCAATGATAGATTCCGACAAACTGGTCGACGGATATACGGAAGAGATAGAACTGCTGTTCGATTATCATGGAGACCAATACGAGATAGGCAAAACGGAAAGCCATGAAAATGCGACGGAAAACGAATATGCCTCTGATACCAAAACGGACATCTGGCTTGATCCTGACACGTATGAATACGGCATATCCTCAGATGTCTATTTTTATATTCCGAGAGAGGACATAAAGGTGCTGACCGGAAATCTCATAGAGTCTTTCATTGATAAGGAGTCCGCAAAGGATGTTTGGGAAGGTCTTGATACCGAATTTGACCGTCAGGTGACTACGGACGGGGTGTACAACTCATATGTCCGCATAAGTTATTTCTATGACGGATGGCCGCAGGAGGTGGTCAGTCAGGAAAACATAAGCCTGGGCAACATCCAGAAGCTGAAACAGAAATACATCATATGGGATTACCGCAGCGTGGAAAATTCGGAGTGAGATGACTGAAAATAGGGATAGGCCGGAATGGCTTGTCCCTATTTTCTCTTATCTCGAAGCATCTTCCAAGCAACCTCAAACCGGTCTCGCTCTTCTAAACCGGTCTCGCTCTTCTATCCCTGTCGGTCCTCGGCACGGGGACCCCTTCCACAGGTACCTCAGTGGCATCACCGCGTGGCAAAGAGGGCTTCTATCGGCACTTTGGCACGGCGACCCTCAACCGAAGCAGTTCTGGGGCAGGGTCGTGTGCCGAAGGAAAGGAAATCGGTACCGTTGCAGGGATTATGGTCGGGTTCATGACCGGGTTCGGCACGGCAGCCCCGGCTACAGGTGGTTCTGGGGCAGGGTCGCGTGCCGAAGGGAAGGAAATCGGTGCCGTTGATGTGATTATGGTCAAGTTTGCAACCGGGTTCGGCACGGCAACCTTACCCGCATGCACTTCAGAGCTATCCCCGCGGGGCGAACGACCAGCCGACCGGTCCATGACCAGTCACTTACCGATCACTTACCGATGCTCTGACCGGTCTTCGGCAGGGCTCTCTAATCGATGACTACTGCTGTGCCGGAGGCGGTGACCATCAGCATGCCGTTGTCTGCGCCGAGCACTTCGTAGTCGATGTCGATGCCGACTACGGCGTTAGCTCCCATGCTGCGGGCGCGCTGAGCCATCTCTTCCATGGCATTCTGTCGTGCCTGGACCAGTTCGTTCTCATAAGATCCAGACCGTCCGCCGACAAAGTTGCGGATGCTGGCGGCAAAGTCCTTGAGGAAGTTCACTCCGGTGATGACCTCTCCGAAGACGACTCCTTTGTATTCCCTAATTGTGTGGCCCTCGATGGCCGGTGTGGTTGAAAGTATCATATTCGTTTTCCTTTTACTTTTATCTAATCACTTGTCCATCCCTGATTGTGTGGCCCTCGATGGCCGGTGTGGTTGAAAGTATCATATTCGTTTTCCTATAATTGTTTCAATTTTCCATCCTTTGGCAAGTTCGTCCACAAGCTTGTCGAGTGTCCTGAGGTCGCGCATCATCGGGTCCTCGATGGTCTCGACCTGCACGCCGCAGACCTTGCCCCTGACATCCAGCCGTGCGGAATTCATCGCAGGTGCGCCGCTGAGGAATTGCCCGTAGGTGGCATCGGAAAGCAGCATCTCTTCCAGTTGCTCCGGACTGTATCCGGTCATCCAGGATGTGACGAGGAGGACCTCATCCCGGGTGCGCCCTTTTCTCTCCGCCTTGGCAATCAGGCAAGGGTAAACCTTTGCAAAGGCCATTTCGAATATGTTGACGGCCATCTCAGCATCCTTTTCCGTCCAGGCTGCAGGAGGCTCCTGTGGGGATTTCCTCAGCCAGGTACTTTGCCGCATCGAAGCTGATCTGTCCGTCATCCTCCGCCAGGAACTTCGCCGCATCGAAACTGATCTGTCCATCATCCTCTACGAAGCACGGTATCCCAATGGATCCGCCGGCCTTGATGGAGTCGAATGCAGGAGAGGAGTCGCGGAGGCGGATGAACTCCTTGAGGTTCCTCACATGTTCGCAAATGTCTATGATTTCGAAATCAGGGTTGCCCGAGAGCCTTTTCTTGACTTCGGAACAATCCGGGCAGGTGGCAGTTACATATACCTTGGTCATGGTTTTG
>SFMU01000088.1 GCA_004552965.1 Bacteroidales bacterium
CGAAGAAGGAGCATAGCCGTAGCTATGTGACTGATGAGGGAGGAAATATGGACCGAAAAGATTTTCAAAGATGATGCAGGTTATTTTTTGAGGATTACTCATTTCATCTTAAGCCACTTCCACAGATCCTTGAAGGTAGTCTTCTTTCCGAACAGGAGGATTCCCGCCTTGTAGATCTTTGCGGATGCCCAGGCACAGGCGATGAATGTGAGCAGCAGAAGTACCAGCGAAAGCGCCAGCTGCCACATCGGCACCCCGTACGGAATGCGCGCAAGCATCACTATCGGAGAGGTGAAAGGAATGAGAGAGCCCCAGACAACAAGCTGGCTGTCAGGATTCTGGAAGGCCATCAGGATGATGAAGTAGGCAATCATCAGAGGAATCGTCACAGGCATCTGGAGCTGCTGGGCGTCACCTTCATTCTCCACTGCGGAACCGATTGCGGCGTACAGTGAGGCATAGAGCAGGTAGCCAAGCAGGAAGTAGAGGAGGAACGAGATGATGAGCCTGGTCCACGGGATGTTGGCAAGGGTGCCGATGATCACCGAAAGGTCATCCTGCTCAGCAGGGGCTGCTGCAGAAGGGATGTCGGCAGCTGCAGAAAGGCTGTCGGCGAAGGCTGGTGCAAGGGCGCTGTCGCCGGTGGCTGCCGGGCTGGATGCCGTGATGGCCGATGCGCTGTCCCCGGCTGAAAGATCCACGGCCACAGAGCCGCCTGCCTGACCGAGATTGAGGGCGGAAAGCTGATCCGGACTGACGCCCATCGTCTGGGCCATCATCTGCGGATTGGAAGAGATGTCCTTCAGCATGTCCTGACCGATGAATGCCCCTGCCACCGACACAAGGACTACGGAGAGGACAATCCACAGCATGAACTGGGTCAGGGCCACCAGGGCGACACCGATGATCTTGCCGAACATCAGGTCAACAGCCTTCACGGAAGAGATCAGGACTTCGACCACCCTGCTGTTCTTCTCCTCGATGACACTGGACATCACCTGTCCTCCGAACATCACGATGAACATCCAGATGATGATGCCGAGCAGCATCGAGACAATCATGTATATTCCCGACTCGCTGACGGACTCCTTGCCGTCCTCGCCGAGGGTATATTCATTGATCTTGACGTCGGAACGAACCTCTTCCATGATTTTCGAGAGGTTGTCGATGCCGTACTGGCGGACGCGGTATTCCTCGACAGCCTTGTCGACCTTGACCGCAAGGCCCGAAGTGAATTCGACACCCAGAGGCTTGGCTGAATATGCCGACACGCTGACAGACTTGGAGACCGTGTCCAGCGGCGAGATGACCACCAGCACATCCTTGCCGATTGCATCAAGGTCTGCCTTGAGGGAATCCGGATCGGAAAGCGAATAGTCGGCGAATGTCAGCCGGTCGGTATTCTCCAGATGGCTGAAGACGATTCCGGACTGGTCGACCACGGCAACATCCTGCTTGCGCTGCTTGGTGTTGCCCATTATGTAGCTTATGCCCACGATGAACGCCGCGAACAGAATCGGGACGACGAAGGTGGTCACAAGGAATGACTTCTTCTTGACACGGGTGCTGTACTCCCGGGATATGACGGTCTTGATAATCCTGAAATCCATTTCTAAGCCTCCTCAGTTACAAGTTTGATGAATATGTCGTTCATTCTCGGGACAAGCTCCCTGAACGAATTGATGCTGAGTCCCAGCGACAGAAGCCTGGAGAGCACATCGTTGATGGTGACTCCTTCCTCCATGCTCAGGACGCACACATGCCTTCCGGCGTTGTTCTCGTCGGAGAGGACCCTGAAGACCCCATCGACACCCTCAAGGGCAGCCTCGGAAGTGTGGACCAGTTCAAGATTGTTGTTGCCGTAGCGGTGACGGATCTCGTCGACTCCGCCGGAAACCACCAGATGGGACTTGTTGATAAGGGCGATGTTGTCACAGAGCTCCTCGACGGATTCCATGTTGTGGGTCGAGAGTATGATTGTCGAACCCTCATTCTTCAGGCGGAGTATCTCATTGCGGATGAGTTCGGTGTTGACCGGATCGAAACCGGAGAAAGGCTCGTCCAGAATCATCAGGGAAGGCTTGTGGACCACAGTAGTGATGAACTGGACCTTCTGCGCCATACCCTTGGAAAGCTCTTCGACCTTCTTCTTCCACCAGTCCTGGATTCCGAAACGCACGAACCACTCCTTGAGGGCCTCGCGTGCCTCGCTCTTGCCCATTCCCTTGAGCTGGGCAAGATACATGGCCTGGTCTCCCACCTCCATCTTGCGGTACAGTCCCCTTTCCTCAGGAAGATAGCCGATACGCTCCACATCAGCCTGGGTGATCGGTCTGTTTCCGAACAGGACCTCACCGCTGTTGGGGATAGTTATACGGTTGATTATTCTGATCAAAGTTGTCTTTCCTGCGCCGTTAGGCCCAAGAAGTCCGAAGATTCCGCCTTCGGGGATGGACACGCTGACCTTGTCGAGCGCGACCTTCTCTCCGAAACTTTTGCTGACATTCCGGCATTCGATAATGTTGCTCATATACTCAAAATCTTGTTTGTCAATTCCATGAAAAGTTCCCCCGGACCAGCTTCCCCTGCATCTCCGCCCTTGCCCTTGTAGTCATATTCACAAAGCAAGGAAATCACCTCCAGGGCCTTGCGTACGGGGTAATTGGCCACAGCCATGTCATATTCCTTCCAGAAATAGGGGTTGACTCCCTGCAGGGCAGCGGCAATCTCGGTCCTGTCAGGGCGTGGATTCCTTTCCCTGAGCGCGCCGTACCTGAGAATGCGGGAGAAATGGGTGTAGAGGGGTGCCACGGCGGCAGGGAGGGCGAAGCGGGCGCCCGAACCGATGTGCGACGCAACCTTGAGGGCGCGGGGCGCATTACGTGCGGAAAGTTCCTTGGTAAGCTCGAATATGCTGAATTCCCTGCTGATGCCCACATTCTTCTCGATGTCCGCCGGAGTGACATCCTTCGTCCCTTCGGGAAGATTCTTCATCAGCTTGTCGGTCTCGACGGCTATCCTTCCGAGGTCGGTTCCGGTCGCTTCGGCCATTATCGCCGCCGCCTCCGGATCGATCCTCAAGCCCTTCTCGGCAAAGTGGGAACTTATCCATCCGGGAATCTCGTAATCCCTCAGCTGATTGGATTCCAGCACTACACCGCAGCGGGAGACTCCTTTGTAAAGAGCCTTGCGCTTGTCTGCCGAGGCCCCGCGCATCAGGATGACAAGCACGGTCGAATCGAGGCAGTTCTCGACATAGACGGCAAGTTTCTCAAGGTCACGCATGGCCTGGGCATCACGGATGACGACAAGCTGACGTTCCGCCATCATCGGGAAGCGTCTGGCCGCCGTGATGACAGTCTCGGCATCCACATCACTGCCGTAGCAGATGGTCTCGTTGAAGTCACGCGCAAAGTCGTCAAGAGCATTCTCGCAGATCCCGTTGCAGACTTTGTCTAGATAGTACGGTTCGTCGCCCATCAGCAGATAGACAGGCGCAAAACGTCCCTGACCGATGTCAGCGAGTATCTCACGGCACCTGGTGCCTGCATTTTCGGTTCCCTTCGCCATATTCCTGCAAAAGTACAAAAAACTACATTCTCCAGCAACGGTCTGTGACATCATACCAAGGCAACGGTCTGCGACAGCGTCCTGCAACAACAGAACGGTGCCGGGCAGATCGTAATGAAGCGAAGCATGAGCAGAGCGGAACGAAGCGGATGAAATCATCCGCATCCACCACCATCCTCCCCAAGAGGATATAAGAATGAAAAGGAAAGACCTAACTCAAAGTGCCAAGGTCATTGTCCCCATAGCCTTCGGAAGGGGAATCGGAACCCTGCAGAACTGCCCACCACGACTTTCGCTTCGGCGATGTTTGAGGTGGAGTAAGGCATGTAGTGCTTGAGCGCGTCCTTGATGTAAGTGGGAATCGAAC
>SFMU01000042.1 GCA_004552965.1 Bacteroidales bacterium
GAAGAAGCATAGCCGTAGCTATGTGACTGATGAGGGAGGAAATATGGACCGAAAAGATTTTCAAAGATGATGCAGGTTATTTTTTGAGGATTACTAAACAGTTTGGTTGCAATTGGTTATAACGTCGATCAGATGAGCCGTGAAACGCTCCAGGGAAGCAAGGTCGAGCCTCTCGCCCGGAGCATGTACCCCACGGAGCGTCGGACCGAAGGAAATCATGTCGAGCCCTCCGAACTTTTCTTCGAAAAGACCGCATTCCAGGCCGGCGTGGATTGCCTTCACCTGAGGCTCCCTGCCGAAGAGTTTCCTGTAGGAGGAGACACAGGCCCTGAGAATCGGCGAATCCGGATTCGGCTTCCAGCCTGGATACTCGGAATGGTGCTCGACAACGGCACCACCGGTTCTGAAGCAGTCTGCAACAGCTTTTGCGATTTCCTCTCTGGAGGTGGTAACAGAACTACGCTGGGAAGTCACGACCACAATCTTACCATCTCCGGCCATCTTCACGGATGCGAGGTTGGTCGATGTCTCCACAAGACCTTCGATGTCCCGGCTCATTGCAATCACGCCATGAGGGCAGGCGGCCATAGCCTTCAGGAAGGCAGATGTTACCTGGGCGCAGACTGCCGGGGACTCTGAATATGCCGGGACAATCCCGAATTCCACATCCGGATCCGTGTCGGCATATTCATTGGCGAGAGCTTTGGAAAATGCCGCGAAGCGGGAACTTGTCGCGTCGGCGTCGGGCACCGCTATGACTGCCGTGCATTCGCGCGGAATCGCATTCGGCTTGTTGCCGCCATCGATGGAAACCAGCTGGAGACCATGCCCGTCTTCGCTTGCGAGAAAGGTCGACAGAGCTTTGACGGTATTCATCCTGCCCTTGTCGATCTCGTCTCCGCTGTGCCCTCCCAGGCCGTTTGTTATGCTTACTTTAAGTACTTTAAAATCATCATTCAGTGCTTCGTTATTGAAAGCAAAGGTTGCAGTTGTGTCGACTCCTCCTGCGCAGCCTATGAAGAGCTGCCCCTCGTCTTCCGAATCGAGGTTGATGAGCGTCTTCCCGGTGAAAAAACCTTTCTGCATTCCGAATGCCCCGTCCATTCCTGTCTCTTCGGACGTGGTGAAGACACATTCGATTTTTCCGGTCGGAAGTTCGCTCCCGAGTATCATGAGCATTGCAGCCACTCCGATACCGTCGTCGGCTCCGAGAGTGGTCTCCCTTGCTATCATCCAACCGTCCTCGATAACATAATCAATTGGGTCGGTCAGGAAGTTGTGGGTGGATCCGGCGGTTTTCTCGCAGACCATGTCCTGGTGTCCCTGAAGGACCAGTGTGCTGACATTTTCCTTACCAGGAGCGGCTTCCTTGACTATGCAGACATTTCCGACACTGTCGGTCCTGCATTCGAGCCCTCTGGTATGCGCGAAGCGGATGAGGTATTCCCTCATCCGTTCCTCATTCCCCGATTCACGGGGGATTCCGGTTATCTCCTTGAAGTATTCAAGGATTCTGTCGGTATATTCCATAAATGAGAAATTATTGATCTCCTAATGCTCTTCCGGAACCAGAATCCTCTCGATGTCGCTGACGTACTGCTTGAAAGTCTTGTCTGTCGACATGAGGTCACTTACCGTCGAGCAGGCGTGGAGGACGGTTGCGTGGTCCTTTCCTCCGATTTCCAGGCCGATCGTCGAGAGCGAACAACCGTCAATCAGGTTTCTGCTCAGGTACATGGCAATCTGGCGGGCCTGCACGATACCTCTTTTTCTGGATTTCGAGAGGAGGTTCTCCCTTGTGATGTTGAAGTAGTCGCAGACGACTTCCTGGACCATGTCGATCGTGATCTCCTTCTGCTCCTCGCCGATGATGTTGCCGATGACCTTCTCGGCAAGTCCGATTGTGATCGGTTCCTGGCAGAGGGTGGCATTGGCTATGAGTGAGATAAGCGATCCCTCAAGTTCGCGGAAGTTGGACCTGACTTTGTTCGAGATGTACTCCAGGACATCTTCCGGCACGTTCACTCCTTCGCGCAGGCATCTTGCCTTGAGCATGTTGAGCCTGGTTTCGTAGTCCGGGCGCATCAGCTCGACCGACAGACCCCACTTGAAGCGTGAGAGAAGCCTTTCCTCGAAGTTCACCAGGTCTGCAGGCGAACGGTCCGACGTGAAGACCAGCTGTTTGCCGGACTGATGCAGATGGTTGAATATGTTGAAGAAGGCATTCTGCGAGGCAGGGCCGATGAGCTCCTGGATGTCATCCACGATGAGGACATCGATCCTCATGTAGAAAGCCATGAAGTCCGCCAGCTTGTTCTGTACGTTCACGGCATTGATGTACTGAGTCTTGAACTCATTGCCGGTCACATAGAGGACGACCATGTCCGGATAGGATTCGTGCACTGCGATGCCGATTGCCTGTGCCAGATGGGTCTTTCCCAGTCCGGGACCTCCGAAGATGAACAGAGGGTTGAACGGTGTCTTGCCCGGCTTGTCGGAGATGTTGATGCCGGCGTTGAATCCCATTTTGTTGCACTCCCCCTTCACCAGATTCTCGAAACAGTAGGCAGGATTGAGCCTCGGATTGATCTTCAGTTTCTGTATCCCCGGGAACACGAAAGGACCCGGATTGCAGGAAGGCTGGAAAGTGTTGATGGAAACCGGTCTGTTCTCCGGAACGTTTCCGTGCGCGGCGGAAAACTCCATCGCCGAATCCTTGCGTACCGGATGAATCCTGTACACGAGTCTGGCCTCCGGGCCGAGCACTCTCCTGAGGGTTGACTTCAGCAAAGGGAGATAGGTGTCCTCAAGATAGTTCCTGAAGAAATCCGTCGGTACTTCCACAGTCAATGTGGATTCCTCCAGCGAAACCGGGGAAATCGTCTTGAACCATACGTCGAACTGCTTCGGATCCACGTTGCTTTCGAAGATCTTAAGACAGTCGTTCCATACGGAAATATGTTTTCCTTGTTCAAGCATTTCTTTAAGTGTCGGACATTGTTCTGACGGAGCGAAGACCCCATCCTTTGTTCACAGTGCAAAATTGGAGGAAAAAAAACTTATAAAAAAATGTTTTTCGTATTGCTTTTTATATTCTTTTTCGTTATTTATAATTTGACCGAACGCTCCAGATTATTTTTATATTCTTTTGATATTCAATTGATTGCGAAATCAATTTTTATATAAATACTTAATAGCACTGATTTTGTAATTTAGAAAGAGTCTAGATTGGCGAATATTGATTTATCCCCTTTCTGCATTGTTGGAAAAAGGAAAAATCGCGATTTGGCAATTCACGAAGATTACCTACTTGCAGATGGAAACGGTGCTACCTTCGATTTTCACAAGAAATGCATCCGGATACTTCTTGCGGATCTTTTTCAACACCTCTCGAGCTTTGTCCTGATCGGAGTCGATACCGATGATGTATTTGTAGAGTTTTCCGACGGTGAAGCATTCGGGAGTGTAACCCAGAAAATACGGATCGTCCTCTTTCATCACCTTGGAGCTGACAAGAACCTGAGTGCCGAAGCGGACGCCTGTGGCGGCCTTGCCGGAAGCGCTTCTGGCATTATCTCCTGAAGCGGCTGCTGCCGAACCGGCATCGGCTGATCCTTTCGCCGCCTTTTCTGTCTGTCTCCCGACTTCCTTTTCAGGCTCTGCAGAATCGACGGCATCGGTTCCGTCGTAACCTTTCTTGTACTTTCTGAAGGCCTCGTAGATTCCGGAAGCTATTCCTTCTCTTCCCTTTTCGCTGTTGAGCGCTTCCCTGTCCTGCGGATTGGGCAGGAAGCCGCATTCGATGAGAACGGAAGGCATTGCCGTCCTCCAGAGGACGAGGAAAGGATCCTGGGATATTCCCCTGCTGTTCCTTATCGGACCGCCCCCCAGAGACTTGTCAAGGTGCTGCGCGAACTCCAGGCTCTGTTCCAGAAAGGCATTCTGCATAAGATTCATGAATATGTAGGATTCCTCGTCGGAAGGGTCGAAGCCCTCGTATTTGGTCGTGAAGTCATCCTCGAGAGTGATGACGGAATTCTCCCTGCGGACCACATCCATGTTCACGGCATACAGGTCCCTGTTCTTGCTCGTGTACTGTCCGAGGATGTGTACCGAGTAGCCGTTCGGGGACGTCTTCTTGCCCTCTACTGAGTTCACGTGGATGGAAATGAACAGGTTGGCCTTGTTCCGGTTGGCTATCTCGGCCCTCTCCTGAAGTTCCACTCCCCTGTCGCTGTCCCTGGTCATGATGACCTTCACGTCAGGATAGCCGGCCTTGATCTTTCCGGCAACGCGTTTGGCGATGTCGAGCACGATGTCCTTCTCCAGAATCTTCCCGTCGGGACTGGAGCAGCCGGCGTCCCTGCCCCCGTGACCGGGGTCGATGACGACTGTCGACAGCTTGAGGGAAGCTGATGAACTCTGCGCGGAGGCGGTATGAAGACCGCTCAGGATGGATAAAGACACCAGAGCGATGAGAAAAATTCGGAAGGTTTTCAAAATATGTAGTATATTTGTCTTTCATGCAAAAATAGGAAAAAATTGCATATCAGAAAGCATATATCGGCCATTGTGCTGTCGTCGCTCGCAATCGCGATGACAGGAATAGCCCTTTTCAGCCAGGAGCCGCAGCGTCCGCTGTCCGATCGCAGGGGCATCAATGCCAATCCGGATTCTGCGATCGCGCCGGTTGTGCTTTCCAATGACACCCTGCCTCTGAGGGTTCCGGTCTCTGGAGATTCCATATTCAGACGCAGGACTGACAGCCTTCCTGGTGACATTCCCCTTCATGTTGACAGTCTCGCTGGCGCCATTGCCCTTCCTGCCGACAGCCTTCCGGCGTCGGATTCCGCCCGGCTGGCCGCCCTGTCCGGAAGAGATTCGCTGATGGTCCGGGATTCGCTGATGAGGGCCGATTCCCTTTCGAGGGCGGATTCCCTGAACCTTCTGTCGAAGAGCTCCATTTCCCTTCCTGCATTCTCCGGAGCCAAGGATTCGATCCGTCAGGATTTCTCCAACGGCCAGAGGAAGATGTATTATTATGGTGATGTGACAGTCTCCTACGACAACATGAAACTCACGGCCGACTACATGGAATATGACATGCTGACAGGAGTTGTCTTCGCGAGGGGAACTCTCGACACCCTCACGGGAGAATGGAAGGGACAGCCGTCGATGACCCAGGGCAGCGAAACCTTCAACATGGAGGAGATCCGCTACAATTTCAACACGAACAAGGCGAGGATCACGAACATGATAACAACAGAGCAGGACGGCATTCTCCACGGAAAGAACATCAAGATGATGCCGGACCGCTCGATCAACATCACGAAAGGAAAGTACACGGTCTGCGAACTCGAACATCCGCATTTCTATCTGAATATGAGTTCGGCGAAGGTGGTCACCAGACCGTCCCAGAAAACGGTCTTCGGACCGGCGAATCTGGTTGTGGAGGATGTCAGCATCCCGTTCGTGGGCATCCCGTTCGGTTTCATCCCGAAGAAGCCTACCAGGGCGACCGGTCTTCTGATGCCGTCTTTCGGCGAGGAGAATGCCCGAGGCTTCTATCTCAGGGATGCCGGTATGTATTTCGTCTTCGGAGACTACCTTGACTTTTCTGTGACAGGAGACTACTACACCCTCGGTTCCTGGGCGGTGGACCTGAATTCGCGCTATCTGGTGAAGTACAAGTTCTCGGGAAATCTTGCGCTGAACTATTCTGTCGACCAGAAGGGCGAGAAGGGTGCAAAGGACTTCTTCCAGAGCAAGAACTTCGGTATCAAATGGTCTCATTCGCAGGATTCCAAGGCCCATCCGGGAACCACATTCTCGGCATCAGTCAACTTTTCAAGTCCTTCCAACAACCGCTACAACTCGAACGGCATCCAGGATGCCCTCCAGAACCAGGCTTCATCCTCGATTTCATATTCGAAGAACTGGAACGGCAAGTTCAATCTTTCGATAAACGCGCTGCACAGTCAGAACTCCAGGGACAGTTCCTATGCTTTCACCCTGCCTAACCTGACCTTCTCTGTCAGCCGTTTCTATCCCTTCAAGATCAAGAACAGGGTCGGAAAGGAGAGATTCTACGAGAAATTCTCCTTCGCCTACAACACATCCTTCCAGAACAAGGTCAGTTTCAAGGCTTCAGAATTGGGTCAGCCAGGCTTTGCCGACAAGTTCAACAACGGTATGACGCACAATTTCCAGATCGGTCTTCCGGATTTCACCTTGTTCAAGTATGTCAACGTGACTCCTTCCGTGACCTATGGAATGAACTGGTTCTTCGACAAGCAGGAGGCCTATTTCGATGAGGAGACCAACTCCGTCAAGTACAGTAAAGGCGGCATGTTCAGCACTCTGGGCATGACGCACAACTATTCGGGCGGTCTTTCGATGAGTACCCGTATCTATGGTATGTACCAGTTCGGAAGACACCGCAAGCTGCAGGCCATCAGGCATGTTGTCTCGCCGAGCCTGAGTCTGAGCCTGAGTCCGGAAAAGGGCAAGGCTTTCAACGGCTGGAGGACATTCAACTACACCGATACCCTTGGAGTAGAGAAATCCGTCGACTACAACATCTACCAGGGCCAGCTCTATTCGGCTCCGGGCAAGGGGCGTTCCGCTACCATGAGCCTTAGCATCGGCAACAATCTCGAGGCCAAGGTCCGTGACCTCAAGGACACCACCGGAACCGGTACGAAGAAGGTCAAGCTGCTCGATCAGCTGAACATCTCGACCGGCTACAACTTCCTCGCTGACTCGCTGAAAATGAGGACTGTAGGTGTCACGATGTCGACTTCGATCTTCGGCAAGCTCGGTATCAACGGCAACCTGAATTTCGACCCTTATGCCATCAATGAGCGCGGACAGAGAATCAACAGGTTCAATCTCGTACAGACCGGAATCCCGCTCCGTCTGACGAATGCGAGCGCTTCCCTTTCATATTCATTGTCCGGCAAGGGAGCAATCAATGGCAATGACGGGTCCGGTGGCTCCTCGGGGCAGAATGCCGCCGACTACTACCGAAGGATATATTACCATCCTGTCACGAATGAATATATTCCTGGAGGATGGCTGTATTATACCAATCCGAATGTTCCCTGGAGCATCAACCTGAACTATTCTTTCAGCTATGCCAAAACTTATTCTTACACCAACAACACTCTGGTCCAGAACAATCAGTACACACAGACTCTCGGCGCTTCGGGGAATGTCCAGCTGACGCCGAAAATGTCGATCCAGGCGCAGACCGGATGGGATTTCATGGCTATGAAGATGACAACCTCGCAGATGTCCTTCAGCTATGATCTCCACTGTTTCAGGATTTCCGTTTCCTGGGTACCGACGGGAATGTACCAGTCATATTCATTCCTGATTGCCGCCAATGCTTCCGCACTTTCCGACCTGCTCAGGTTCAAGAAGAGTTCGAGCTACTGGGACAATTGATTCCGGCTGCCTATGCCGCGAACAATGCACTTTTTGCATTTTATAACTATTTGTATTATATTTGCGAAGTCTTCATAACAGTTTCCCCTGAAGACTTTCATTTCTTTCGATTATTTATATTCCCTGCGATTGGCAGGAGAGATTCAATCTTATGACATATACCCTACTACAACTCAGCAAAATGAGCCGTGAGCAGCTGGAATCGGTAGCGACCGGTCTCAATTTGAAAAACATCAAGAAGAAGGATGATCAGGATCTTGCATTCGACATCCTCGATGCCCAGGCCAAGGCGGAATCGCTGAAACCGGACGAGTCAAAGCCTAAGGCAAAACGAGGAAGACCACGCAAGACTGAAAAGGAACCTGCTCAGGCAAAAGGAGATGCAGCCACAGGCTCAGAGACTCCTTCTGCAGCGGAATCCAAGGCTAACGGCAGAAAGAAGGATCAGCCGGCACTCCGCAAGGAAGAGCAGAAGTCTGCTGTCGGGAAGACTGACAATGAGCAGAAGGACAACGCCTCCGATGCTGAAAAGGGTCCAAAGGAGGACAAGCGCAAGCGCCTGAAGAAGGCAGATGCCAAGAATGAGCAGAAACCGGCTGAGCAGGCAAAAGAGCCTGAAACTCCATCTTCGCCGAAGAAGAGGGGCCGCAAGCCTAAAGCCAAGGTCTCCGACCAGCCTGCGCTGGAGTCCTCTGCTCCTGCAGAGTCTTCATCCGCTCCTGCCGAAGCAGCACCGTCTGCCCCTTCTGCCATTCAGGAAGTCCCTGCCGCCGAGGCGCAGCATGCCGCAACCCCAGCCGAAGCTCAATCCCCTGCCGCCGAAGCTCCAGCGCCTCAGCAGACCCCTGCACCTGTCCGGGACAATTCCGGCAAAGAGTTCATCCACAAGCTTTTCGATGACCTCAAGGATGATCCTGCAGCCAACCATGAATCAAATTCCAACAATAACAACAATTTCAGGAACAGGAAGAACAAATTCGGGCAGAACAACGGCAACAACCAGAGACAGAAGGCTCCTGAGTATGAGTTTGAAGGTACTGTCGAGGCTACCGGCGTTCTCGAGATAATGCCAGACGGTTTCGGATTCCTCCGTTCTTCCGATTACAATTATCTGAATTCTCCGGACGACATCTATGTAAGTCAGAACCAGATAAAGCTCAATGCCCTCAAATCGGGCGACACAGTGACCGGAGAAATCCGTCCTCCGAAGGAGGGTGACAAGTATTTCCCGCTCGTCAGGATCAAGTACATCAACGGACGCACCCCGGATTTCATCCGTGACAGGGTTCCTTTCGATTTCCTCACTCCCCTCTTCCCGGATGAGAAGTTCAATCTTCTCGGCAATGGCCACTACAATGACATCTCCTGCAGGATTGTAGACATGTTCACTCCGATCGGCAAAGGCCAGAGAGGACTGATCGTCGCCCAGCCGAAGACAGGTAAGACCATGTTGCTCAAGAGCATTGCCAATGCCATCGCCGACAACCATCCTGAGGTCTACGAGATCGTCCTGCTCATCGACGAGCGCCCGGAGGAGGTGACCGACATGAAGAGAAGCGTCAAGGCAGAAGTTATCGCTTCGACTTTCGACGAGCCTGCAGAAAGACATGTGAAAGTTGCGAATATGGTTCTGGAGAAGGCCAGGAGGCTTGTTGAGTGCGGTCACGATGTGGTCATCCTCCTGGATTCGATCACCCGTCTCGCCCGTGCCTACAACACTGTCCAGCCGGCATCCGGCAAGGTTCTGACAGGTGGTGTGGACGCCAATGCTCTCCAGAAACCTAAGCGTTTCTTCGGAGCTGCCCGAAACATCGAAGGCGGCGGTTCGCTCACCATCCTCGCAACGGCTCTGACCGACACAGGATCGAAGATGGACGAGGTTATTTTCGAAGAATTCAAGGGAACCGGCAACATGGAACTTCAGCTTGACAGGTCCCTTGCCAACAGAAGAATATTCCCTGCTGTCAATGTCGTTCTTTCCAGCACCCGTCGTGACGACCTTCTGTACAACAGCGGTGTTGCCAACAGGATCTGGATTCTGCGCAAGCTTATCGCCGACATGAATTCCATCGAGGCCATGAATTTCATGCTCCAGCTCATGGATGAATACAAGACAAACGAAATGCTGCTGGACAACATGAACAAGGTGACCCCAAGGGATTCCAAGTACTACGATTATTAGTCCGGATCCGGCGTCGCGGAAAGATGATGCCGAATGTTCCGCTGAGCAATCAGCTTTTTCTCAAGCTGCACAAGCCTCACGGCAACAGACATTTATAATCTTGCCAGACTTCATGGACAAAAAAGAATCCGGAGGTGTCCGATTGTTCGGTTCCTCCGGATTTTTTTTTGTGCAGCCGCCAGGAATCAATACTGATCCCAAGGCTTTATCTGAATCTCATCGAGGGACATGCTGCAGAATGCCCGGATGAATGCTGTTGCGAGACGGGCGTTGGTGAACAGCGGAATGTTGAAATCGATTGCCGCGCGGCGCATCTTGTAACCGTTGGTCAGCTCCTGTTCGCTAAAGTTCTTCGGGATGTTGATGATCATGTCGACTTCCTTGTTCTGAATCATTTCCAGAGCAGTCCTGCAGCCAGGCACATCCTCATCAGGCCAGAGCACCCTTGTGGATTCCACATTGTTCTCCACAAGGTACCTGTAGGTACCACTGGTCGCGTACAGCTCGTAGCCGTGACTGACCAGAAGCTTGCAGGCATTGAGCATGTCGGCTTTCTGGAGAGGGTCTCCGGTCGAAAGGAGGATTCGCTTTTCGGGGATTGACTGACCGACAGAAAGTACGGACTTCAGAAGGGCCTCATTGAGGTCGTCTCCCAGACAGCCTACCTCTCCGGTCGAACTCATGTCCACTCCGAGCATCGGATCCGCCTCTTCGAGTCTTGCGAATGAGAACTGTGAGGACTTGACTCCGACATAATCAAGATCGAAGGCATTTTTCTGCGGAGCTGCAGGATGGAGTCCGAGCATCACCTTGGTTGCCAGTTCGATGAAGTCGATTTTCAGGACCTTGGAGACGAATGGGAAGCTTCTGGAAGCCCGGAGGTTGCACTCGATGACTTTGATTGCATTTTCCTTGGCGAGGAACTGGATGTTGAACGGTCCGGAAATGCTCAGCGCACCTGCAATGGCTCGGGCTATCTTCTTGATCCTGCGGACGGTCTCGACGTAAAGCTTCTGCGGCGGGAACTGGATGGTGGCATCTCCGGAATGGACTCCGGCATATTCGATGTGCTCTGAAATCGCGTAGGCGAGGATTTCACCGTTGTCGGCAACCGCGTCGAATTCAATCTCCTTGGCGCGCGTGTAGAATTTGCTGATCACTACAGGGTGTTCCTTGGAAACATCCGCGGCGAGGGAAAGGAAGTGGCGGAGCTTTTCTTCGTCGTAGCACACATTCATCGCCGCTCCTGAGAGGACGTAGGAAGGTCTCACAAGTACCGGGAAACCGACTTTGGAGATGAATCTGTCCACATCGTCCATCGTCGTGAGCTCGCTCCATTCAGGCTGGTCCACTCCAAGGCTGTCCACGATGCTCGAGAATTTGTGGCGGTCTTCGGCCTTGTCGATGTCCAGTGCGCTCGTTCCAAGGATCGGAACATTGTGGTTGTGGAGCTTGAGGGCCAGATTGTTCGGAATCTGACCGCCCACCGAGACGACAACTCCGTGCGGATCCTCGAGCTCGATGATGTCCATCACTCTCTCGAAGGTCAGTTCGTCGAAATAGAGCCTGTCGCACATGTCATAGTCGGTGGACACGGTCTCAGGGTTGTAGTTGATGAGCACTCCCCTGTAGCCCTGTTTCTGGATCGTCTTCAGGCAGGTTACCGAGCACCAGTCGAATTCAACCGAGGAACCGATCCTGTAGGCCCCGGAGCCAAGAACGATTGCCGACTTCTTATCATGCTCATACTCAATGTCATTGACGGTGCCATTGTAAGTAAGATAGAGGTAATTCGTGTTGGCCGGGAACTCTGCGGCAAGAGTGTCAATCTGCTTTACGACAGGCACGATGCCAAGACTCTTGCGATAGTCGCGGACAAGGTCCATGTTGACGTGGGCGGAACCATTGTCCTTGAATATGGCACGCTGGATCTGGAAGTCCGAAAAGCCCTGCATCTTAGCCAGGCGGAGCAGGTCTGCAGGCAAATCCTCGAGCCTGTCGAAGCTCTGCATCTCCGAATATGTCCGTACGATGTTCTCGAGCTTGCTCAGGAACCATTTGTCGATTTTCGTCAGTTCGTGGATGCGGTCGATGCTGTAGCCGGCGAGGAGAGCCTTCGCAATCACGAAGACACGCATGTCGGTCGGTTCGCTGAGAGCCTTCTCGATGTCGTCTACCTTGATTTCCTTGTTGGCTATGAAGCCGTGAGCTCCCTGCCCTATCATTCGCAGGCCTTTCTGGATGGCCTCTTCGAAGGTCCGGCCTATTGCCATCACCTCGCCGACCGACTTCATCGAAGAACCGATCTTGCGGGAGACACCGTGGAATTTGGTGAGGTCCCAGCGCGGAATCTTGCAGACAATGTAGTCAAGAGCAGGCTCGAAGAATGCAGGAGTGGTCTTGGTGACGGAATTCTTCAGGTCGAAGAGGCCATAACCCAGACCGAGCTTGGCTGCGACAAAGGCCAGAGGGTAGCCTGTGGCCTTGGATGCCAGGGCTGAGGAACGGCTGAGCCTGGCATTCACCTCGATGACCCTGTAGTCCATCGCATTCGGGTCATAGGCGAACTGGACGTTGCACTCTCCGACGATTCCTACATGGCGCACAATCCTGATGGAGAGTTCCCTGAGATAGTAGTAATCACTGTTGGAGAGGGTCTGGGACGGGGCTACGACGATGGATTCTCCGGTGTGGATGCCCAGCGGGTCGAAGTTCTCCATGTTGCAGACCGTGATGCAGTTGTCATAGCGGTCGCGGACCACTTCATATTCGATTTCCTTCCAGCCCTTCAGGGACTTTTCGACAAGGACCTGAGGGGAGAAGGAAAAGGCTTTTTCGCATATTTCCTCGAGCTGGTCCATGTTGTCACAGAAGCCTGATCCAAGCCCGCCCAGGGCATATGCCGCTCTGACTATCAGAGGGAAACCGAGCTCTGCGGCAGCCTGCCTGGCTTCTTCGATGGACGATGCAGGCTGGGACTTGATGGTCTTGACGCCAATTTCATCCAGCCTTTTGATGAAGAGATCGCGGTCTTCAGTGTCCATGATTGCCTGGACCGGAGTTCCGAGCACCTGGACATTGTACTTGTCGAGGATTCCTTTTTCGTAGAGTTCTACGCCGCAGTTCAGGGCCGTCTGGCCGCCGAACGAGAGGAGAATGCCCTGCGGCTGCTCCTTGGCGATGACCTTTTCGACAAAAAACGCCGTCACCGGCAGGAAGTAGATCTTGTCTGCAACTCCTTCGGAAGTCTGCACGGTTGCGATGTTCGGGTTGATCAGGACCGTCTCAATGCCTTCTTCGCGCAGAGCCTTGAGGGCCTGGGAACCTGAATAGTCAAACTCGCCGGCCTGGCCTATCTTGAGGGCTCCGGAACCGAGAATCAGTACTTTCTTTATGTTTGTGTTCTTCATAACTTGCTGATGAATTCGTCAAAAAGGAAATTGGTGTCTGTCGGGCCGCTCGAGGCTTCCGGGTGGAACTGGACCGAGAAGAAAGGCTTGCTCTTGTGGCGGATACCTTCGTTGGTCCCATCGTTCATGTTGATGAACCAAGGCTCCCAATCAGGGCCGAGTGTGGTGTCATCTACTGCGAAACCGTGGTTCTGGGAGGTAATCACGCATTTGTTGGTTCCCACCATCCGTGCAGGCTGGTTGTGGCTGCGATGACCGTATTTGAGCTTGTAGGTGTTGGCGCCTGCAGCCCTGGCCAGCAGCTGGTTGCCCATGCATATTCCGAAAATCGGTTTGTCCGACTGCATGGCTTTCCTGAGGTTGGCGACGGTCACATTGCAGAACTGCGGGTTGCCGGGACCGTTGGAGATGAACAGACCGTCATATTCAAGGGTGTTGAAATCGAAGTCCCAAGGCACTCTGACCACTTTCACCCCTCTTTGCATGAAGCAGCGGAGGATGTTGTGCTTCACTCCGCAATCGACCATCACGACAGTCTTGGGGCCGTTGCCGTATTCGATGATTTCCTTGCAGCTGACTTTGGCAATCTGGTTCTCGAGGTTCGGGTCATCGACAGGAAAATCCTTGGTAACTCCGTCCGGTACGATCATTCCGAGCATCGAACCCTTCTCCCTGAGAAGCTGGGTGACCGCCCTGGTGTCGATGCCGTAGATTCCGGGAATCTTCTGCTCCTTAAGCCATTGGTCAAGGCTCTTCACCGCATCCCAGTGACTGTAGTCAAAGGAATAGTTGCTGATCACCATACCCCTGACCCAGATCCGTTCCGACTCGAAGTTGCGCGATATGCCATTCTCGTCAAACCCTTCAGATGGCACACCATAATTTCCTATCAATGGGTAGGTTACACAAAGGATTTGTCCTGAATATGACGGGTCTGTCAAAGATTCAGGGTAACCGACCATTGCAGTCGAGAAGACTACTTCCCCGTCAGTCGGGCTGTCATAGCCGAATGAGAAGCCACGGAATTCCGCTCCGTTCTCCAGCCTCAGTGTTGCTCCTTTTCTTTCTGTCATCTTCTTTCTGTCGTGTTGTGAAGAATAAAAAAACCATTTCCAATAGGAAACGGTCAACGTCAACTGCCAAAATGAGGGAAAACGCTCCTGTCAGCCAATATGCCGACTTTGCTTGTAATCTGTGTGTACATGTGCCAGAACATTTTTCCCTTATTTTTGCAAAATTAGCAATTCCGCAGAAATTTCTCAACACATTTTCCCGAAATGTTTCTGTTTCTTTCAATGCTTTATCTCTTTCTTTGACTTGTTCATCTGTCTCTCTGATTTGTTTATCTGTCGCTCTGATTTGTTTATCTGTCACTCTGATTTGTTTATCTGTCTCTCTGATTTGTTTACCTGTCGCTCTGATTTGTTTATCTGTCTGTTTGACTTGTTCATCGATCTCTCTGATTTGTTTATCTGTCTCTCTGATTTGTTTAGCTGTCTCTCTGATTTGTTTAGCTGTCTCTCTGATTTGTTTAGCTGTCTCTCTGATTTGTTTAGCTGTCTCTCTGATTTGTTTAGCTGTCTCTCTGATAGGTTGAGATTATACTTTGATTTCTTGTTCAGTTTCAAATTGTTTCTGTTTCTTATATTTCTTTTTCCGTTTCTTTGATTGGTTGACTGTTTTAATTGATTACTTTTGCAGATTCGAAATGATGAAATCTCAACTGAATATACTGTAAACGGATTATGAAGTTTGATTTGAATGAGACGATTGTCGCCCCTGCGACTTTGCCCGGCACCGGTGCGATCACGGTCATAAGGATGTCCGGCCCAGACTCCTTTGCGGTTGCCGACAGGGTGGTTAAACTTGCCTCCGGCACGATAGGAACATCGGCCGCCAATTCGATCCGGTTCGGTACCGCCTGCTATCCGGGAGGAGAACCGCTAGATGAGGTGCTTGTGAGTGTGTTCAGGAGTCCGCATTCCTACACCGGCGAGGATTCGGTCGAGATTTCCTGCCATGCTTCAAAGTTCATCGCAGAGGAACTTGTGCTCCAATTGTGCAATGCGGGAGCACGGACTGCCGAACCGGGTGAATTCACCAGAAGGGCATATGTCAATGGCAAGATGGATCTTGCTCAGGCCGAAGCCGTTGCTGATATCATCGCCTCGAGCGGCTCGGCCTCTCTCCGAGTGGCGATGAACCAGCTCAAGGGGGGATATTCGAAAGAACTATCTGCAGTCAGGGAACAACTCCTGGAGATGACATCCCTGCTGGAACTGGAGCTGGATTTCTCCGAAGAAGATGTGGAATTCGCCGACCGGAGCCGATTGCTCGAACTGCTGGATTCATCACTTGCGCACATATATTCACTGACTGACACCTTCCGCTACGGGAACGCTCTTCGCAACGGTGTGCCGGTCGCGATTGTCGGAGCAGCAAATTCGGGCAAGAGCACCCTTCTGAATTCTCTTGTCGGAGAACAGCGCGCCATCGTTTCGGACATCGCAGGCACAACCCGCGACACTGTCGAAGAGATGCTGAATATTGATGGCCATCTGTTCAGGATCATCGACACTGCCGGACTTCGCGAAACGTCCGATTCGATTGAGAAGATCGGGATCGAAAGGGCATATTCAAAGCTCTCTGAGGCTTCCGTCGTTCTTGCGATGGTCGATCTTACCAGTTCGGGTCCGGAAATTGAAGATTCGATTTCTGATATTCTCAAAAGAGTCGATTTTTCTTGCCAAAAACTCCTGATTCTTGCCAATAAAGTAGACCTTGAGGGCTCTAACAAAAATGTTTCGGTTATAAACAATGTTGTTTCGACGGCTAATAATGAGATTGTTACGCTAAATATTTCCGCAAAAGCCGGAATAGGACTCAAAGGACTGAAAGAAGCTCTGGTTGCCACTCAGAATGATTCTCCTGTGAATTCTGGCCAGACAATCGTGACCAATCTCAGGCATTACGAAGCCCTTCGCAATGCCTCCTCCGCCCTCGAATCAGTCCGCACTTCCCTCCTCTCCGGCCTCACCCCCGACCTCATCGCCGAAGACCTTCGCCAAGCCCTCCACCACCTCTCCGCCATCCTCGGAGAAGTCACCCCCGACGAAGTCCTCGGGAATATTTTCTCGAGGTTCTGTATCGGAAAATAATTAACTGATTGATTTACAACAAGTTACAAGCAAATATTCCTAAAAGCTTAAAGGTGAGACAGTTCGTGGTCTCACCTTTATTCATTCTATTGGCCTGTAATGGCATTGAAATGCCCCGATTTGACAGGTTTTTTAGCGCATTTTTAGCGCACCCATCTATGACAGCCTAACGTTCCGAGACGAGAGTGAAAGTGGGACACCACGGGACACAGTGGGACACCACGGGACGAAATTAGGATATATAAATGGGAAAACTTAGGTTCAAAAAACACTGTGAATTCTGCGGTGCAGAGTTCACTGCGCAGAAATCTTCGACAAGATTCTGCAGCCATATGTGTGCCTCGCGAGCATACAAGGCAAGGAAACGGCAGTTGGTTGAAGACCAGGTCAATGAGAAGTTCTCGATGGAAGAGGAGAACCGTCGCAAAATCGACCTGAGCAATGTCTATGTGATGACACCGCGTGCTGCGGCCGCTTATCTGGGTGTAGGCAAGACGACTATCTATCGTTATCTCTCAAACGGGCAGTTCAAGGCCCTGAGGCTACAGTCCAAGACTCTGATAAGGAAAGAGGATCTTGACAGTCTATTCGTAACCGACATCCGGAAGAATTCAGACTCCCCTGTCTCAAGAGGGCGCAAAGAAGTTAAGCTAGACCTGTCTGACTGCTACGATGTCAAGGCTGTGATGGAACTTTTCGGCATGTCATATAGTGGTGTATCAGACCTTCTCAAGAAAGCAGGGGTTAAGGAGAAACTGATGTTCGGGCGTAGAATCTATCCAAAAGCTGATGTGGACAAGGTATATGCTCAGCGACAGGAGGACCCGCATCCTGAGATTACGGAATGGTATTCAACCGCCGAGATAGTTGAAAAGTTCGGTATGACCCCTTCTGCAGTGTATTCTATGGCTTTTGACTACGTGGTTCCGAAGAAGATTGTCCAGAG
>SFMU01000043.1 GCA_004552965.1 Bacteroidales bacterium
CAAGAGATAGTCCATCTTCTCAACGAAATGTCCCCGTACCTGCTCCTGGGCTTCCTGCTCGCAGGAGTGATGCACGCGTTCCTGCCGAAAAGCTATTACGGACGTTACCTGGGAGACCGCAGTTTCAAGAGCGTCATCAATGCGGCCCTGTTCGGCATTCCCCTGCCGCTGTGCTCCTGCGGAGTCATTCCCACCGCAATGTCACTCCGGAAGGAAGGGGCATCGAAGGGCGCCACGGTCTCGTTCCTGATAGCCACACCTCAGACCGGCGTGGATTCCATCATCGCCACCTACAGCCTGATGGGACTTCCGTTCGCGATTGCCCGCCCGATAGCAGCCCTGCTGACTTCGGTGTTCGGAGGCGGGCTTGTGAATATCTCGGAGCGGAATGAGCCACGACATGGCTGCGGAGAATCCTGCAGCAGGGAGCCGGAAGAGAAAAAGACCTTTTCGGCACGCTGCATCGATGCACTTGAATATGCCTTCGTGGAGATGATGGCCGACATCGGGAAATGGCTGGCCATAGGTCTGCTGATCGCCGGACTGATCACGGTCCTCGTGCCCGAATCCTGGTTCGGCATATTCCAGGGCAACACTTTCGCTTCGATGCTTCTGGTGCTGGCAATAGCGATGCCGATGTATGTCTGCGCGACAGGCAGCATTCCGATTGCGGTGGCGCTGATGCTCAAAGGACTCACTCCGGGAGCCGCGCTGGTCCTTCTGATGGCAGGGCCGGCCTGCAACCTGGCATCCATGCTGGTCGTACACAAGGTTCTCGGCACCAGGACGACACTGGTCTACATCCTGAGCATTGTCATCGGAGCCATCTGCTTCGGCACACTGATAGACTGGCTGCAGTTCTCGGGATCTGTGGATTTTCTCGCAAGGCTGAACACCTCACATTGCGGATGCTGCGACAGTGATTCGGTTTTCAGCATCATCTGCAGCCTGGTTCTCGCCCTGCTTCTGATCAACGCCCTATTCATACACAGGAATATTCATAAACCGAACAATACAAAAGATACCATGAACGCAAAGACATATCACATCGAAGGCATGAACTGCAACCATTGCAGGATGTCTGCAGAAAAGGCCCTCCGCTCAGTCGAGGGAGTCACGAACGCCAGCGTTGACCTGGCTACCGGAGAGGCTCTCGTAGATGGTACAGCCACCAGGGAAGCCCTCGCCAAAGCCTTAAGCGAAATCGGTTTCACCCTAAAGGATTAAGGATGATGAAGCTGTTCACAGACTCTCCGTCATGCCAGGAGTGCGATGGGACTATTCTTCCGAATATGGCGGATTCTGGACGCCGCGCATCCACATCAGATACGTGCCCTGGAAGCCGCTGACCCTCCGGGCTTCAGCCGGAAAGGGCTACCGGTCTCCTCATGTCCTGGCCGAGAACGTGTCAGTCCTGTCGAGCGGCAAGACCTTCATCGCCAGGGAAAGGCTAGGATAGGAAGAGGCACAGTTCTCCCGCCTATCCGATTATCCATCTGCCGACTTTCGGTATTCTCTGTACCAGCACACTGAAGACGGCGACTCCGGCAAAACTGAGAGCCGCGGCGCCCAGTATCTCCACAGGAGTGGTCCAGATGCCGAGGATGCCGTCCGTCCCTGTTCCCAGAGCCGTACGCAACCAGGCCGAGACACTGGCCAGAAGAAGCATGTGGCAAAGGTACATTCCGTAGCTCGCCTTGGAGACCGGAAGGAGAATCCTCTCATAGAACCGTCCCCCGGATCCGATCTTGCGGAACAGCAGGACCCAGGCCGTTGTCATCAGGGCGATGCCGGCTCCGTCATTCAGCCACGGGACTTCCCAGATGGCGGCAAGTCCTACAGGGCCTTCGACCGGAAAGACTCCGCCGCAATCCTTCCAGACTCCGGCAAGGAAGCCTGCCGAGCAGACAGCGAAACCGGCCGCGAACATCGGGACAGCCAGAGCCAGGGTCTTTTTCCTTTCGCTCCCGTCATGATCATTGTCCACGCTACCCTATTCCTAAAGGGGACTGATAAGTCTTGGACTTAGAGGTTATCCTCTTTGTTTTGCGAATAGGGAAAAAATTTCTTGTTTTTCATTAACGTTTTTCCAACTTGTGCGTCTATTGTTCAGAAATCATTAAATGAACTAAATAATTGTACGATGAAAATCAAATCTATGCTTGTCTGTATGCTTATGATGCTGCTTTGCATCACTGCATCGGCTTCCGGCAGCAAGGTCGGAAAAAATATGAAACACAGGATGAACGCCGTTGTCAGAGAATTCAGGAAGTGCGACGGTATTGAAGTGATTAAGATCGGTTCGCTGCCTATAGCGCTCGCCAGATCGGTAGCAAGCCTGTCCGGTGACCTTGACAGCGACGATCTTGCTGCACTTTCCCTTATCGACGGGGTCAAAGGACTGCTGGTTATGGAGTATGACGAATGCACCCCTTCATTGAAGACCAGAATCAATTCCAGAATCGCCAAGGTGCTCAAAGGAACCGAATTGCTGATGTCGGCAAAGGACGATGAGGACAACGTGAGCATCCACGGAGCGGTAAGCACTGACGGTGATTATCTTGATGATGTCATCATCTTCACGGGAGAAGAACTTATCTGCATCTACGGACGCATCGCTATGAAGGACATTTCAGCAGTCGTCGCATCCGAACTATGACTGACTTGAACTATGACTGACGAACTGTTTTCCCGGACTTTCGTTCCTCTGCAGGAATCCCTCTACAGGGTAGCCTATCATCTGCTCCGCTCGGAGCAGGCTGCTGAGGATGCCGTACAGGAACTATATCTGAAGTTGTGGCGCGGCAGGGAGAGTCTGGGAATTGTCAACAATCCCAAGGCATACTGCATTACGGTACTGCGCAATCTCTGCCTTGACATCATACGTCGCAATGCCAGGACCGATGCCGGACCTGTTTCAGTCGAAGGCCCACCGGACGAATTCTCCCAGGAAGACTCGCTGGACGCGAGACAGCGTCTGAACCTGGTCCGGCAGGCTCTGTCCGCCCTGTCGCAACGCGAGGCTCTGGTGCTCAGACTCCGGGTTCAGGAAGACCTGAGTTATGAGGAAATAAGTAAAGAGACAGGAATCAATCAATTGATGCTCAGGGTTTTGATGAGCAATGCAAGAAAAAAGATCAAAAACTCCATCAGAATATGAATAAATTGGAAGAAATAGAGAATACCTCCCTTGAAGAACTTATGGCAATTGCCGATTCTTCAGAACGCAAGCTTCCGGAAGGGGCGCGGGAAAGGCTGGACGCAATACTGGCCTGCGAACGCGAGGTGGAGTGTTCCGAACGCCAGTCCGGCTCTTTTGGCAGACCTGTTTTTGCTGGCGTGGCAGCCTCTCTGGCTTTTGCCTGCATAGTTGCTTTCTTTGTCGTGACCGGTGTCCGTAACCGTACGCCGCAAGACACCTTCAGCGATCCTCAGCTGGCCTATGCTGAGGTTGTAAAGGCCTTTTCCCGTATCGGCAACGAGGTGAACCGGGGTGCAAAAATGGCGGAGAAGTCCGGCGAAGTGCTCGCAAAACCTGCAGAAATAATCAACAATATCACCGGATCCGGAAACGCCCGATAGAAACATACAATCTAAATAAAGACACAAAAGATATGAAAAAGACAATCGTTATCGCAGCTATGATGCTGTTCTCGCTCTGCGGATTTGCCCAGACCGCAAAGTCAATATACAACAGATATTCGGAGGCAGAAAAGGTAAGCACCGTTTATATCTCACCTGCAATGTTCAAACTTATGGGAAGCATTCCGGCGTTTGAACTGGTTGACGAGGACGTGAATATCACTCCGATTATCAACAGTCTCGAAGGAATGTACATAATCAGCAGTGAGAATCCCGAAGTAAGCCGGGAGATGCGCAGGGACATAGAGAAGATGGTCTCTAAAGGCGAGTACGAACTGCTTATGGAAGCCAAGGACGATGGTGACAGGGTGAAAATGTTCACGCGCACTGCGGCAGGCATTGTAAAGAGTTTCGTGATGCTGGCAGTATCCGACGAGGAGTGCACTTTCATAATGTTTGACGGAAGCATCGACCAGAAAAAATTCGCTCAGGTAATCTCATCAATAGAATCCTGATATGAAAAACATTCTTGCATTTGCCGTGGGAGGGTGAATTCTAAAAAGTCCTAGTGACTTTGAGGTCATCCTCTTTTTATATTATTTTGCCTCCGAGCGACGGCTGCTCTCCTCCGGAGACCTTCCGCTTCGCTCCATCCTCCCACTGCGCTTCGCTTGTGGGCCCCTCCGGCTCAGTGGCAAGCTGCTGCCGCTGCGGAGCTCCGCATAGCCGTTGCTATGTGACTGATGAGGGAGGAAATATGGACCGAAAAGATTTTCAAAGATGATGCAGGTTATTTTTTGAGGATGACTAAGTAATGAAACAACACACCTTTATTCGGAACATTTTGTTACATTTGCATCCATTATGAAAACTAAGACCCAAGCGATACACAGCCTCTACCAGAGCAAAGATGCCTATGGAGCGCTGGCAATGCCAGTTTATCATACTGACGCATACGAATTCGAGAACGCGGAGATCATGTCTGATGCATTCTGTTCCAGAGTGCCGCTTCCCGACTATTCGCGAGTGACAAATCCGACAGTGATCTATTTCGAGAAAAAGATCAGGGAACTGACCGGAGCCAGGCATGTCCATGCCCTGACTTCCGGAATGGCGGCTATCTGCAACTCCCTTCTGGCAATATGCGGAAGCGGAAGCAACATCGTCACATCCAACCACCTGTTCGGCAACACCTGGCTGCTGTTCAGCAAGACTTTTGCCCGCTACGGCATAGAGGCAAGATTCTGCGACCTGTGCGACATCGAGGCCGTCAAGGCATCCATCGACGGCAAGACGGCCTGTGTGTATGCGGAAATCATCAGCAACCCTCTTCAGGAAGTCGTCGACCTGAAAGCACTTTCAGATGTCGCCCATGAGAGGGGCTGCCTGCTTCTGGCTGACACCACCATGATTCCTTTCACCCGATTCAACGCCGGGCAATTGGGCGTCGACCTGGAGCTTGTGTCCACGACAAAATATGTGTCCGGAGGCGCCTCGACAATCGGCGGAGTCGCAATCGACTATTCGTGCGGCAATGATTACGAAGAGAGGATGCAGGAGATGATGCTCAATTTCGGAGCCTACATGACCCCGCATGTGGCCTACATGCAGACCCTCGGACTGGAGAACCTGGAAGCCAGATACTCTCTTGAATCAGCCAACACGATGGAGCTTGCGGAACGCCTGCGGACCCTTCCTGCCATCCGTGAGGTCAACTACACAGGATTGAAGGACAATCCTTTCCACGAGCTTGCCTGCCGTCAGTTCAACGACACCTACGGGGCGATGATCTGCATCGAACTCGAAAGCCGGGAGAAGTGTTTCGATTTCCTCAACAGGCTGAAGCTCGTCAAGAGGGCGACCAATCTCTTCGACAACCGCACCCTGGCGATCCATCCTGCAAGCACGATATTCGGCAATTTCAGCAAGCAGCAGCTGCACGACCTCGACGTTTCGGAAAACTGCATAAGGCTGAGCGTGGGACTGGAAGACATGGATGATGTGTTCGAGGACATACGACAGGCTCTTACCGATTGAATGAATTGATCTGCAAATAACTGCGAATAGACATAATTATGGCCAACTACGATTTCGACAGAATGATAGACAGGCGAGGCAGCGGCGCCCTCAAGACCGATGCATTGAAAGAGCGCTATGGCAATGCCGACCTCCTGCCCATGTGGGTGGCAGACATGGATTTCGCGACTCCCCCGTTCATAATCGATGCCCTCCGCAAACGTATCGAGCATCCGATCTTCGGCTACACGATCGAGCCGGAAGACTACTGGCCGACCGTCCAGGAGTGGATTCTCAGCCATCACGGCTGGAAGACCGAACGCGAATGGCTGCGCTACATTCCGGGAATAGTCAAAGGCATCGGAATGGTAATCAACGCCTTTCTGAAGCCTGACGAGAAAGTCATCATCCAGCCTCCGGTCTACCATCCTTTCAGGCTGGTGCCGGAAGGCAACCATCGGGAAGTCGTCTTCAATCCTCTGACGGAGAACCCGGACGGGAGTTATTCGATGGACTTTGAGAACCTGGAAGCCGTCTGCGACGAGAAATGCCGTCTCCTGATCCTGTCCAATCCACACAACCCTGCCGGAATCCTCTGGGACGCTCAGACTCTGCGCCGCCTGGCCTCCTTCTGCCACTCGCGCGGAATCATCGTCATTTCCGATGAGATCCACTGCGACATGGCTCTCTGGGGACTCCAGCATATTCCTTTCGCCTCAGTAAGCCCCGAAGCCGCTGCCTGCAGCATAACATTCCAGGCCCCTTCAAAGACCTTCAACATCGCTGGCATCGTCAGTTCATATTCAATCGTTCCGAATCCGGAATTGAGGAAGGTCTTTTACTCCTATCTGAAGGCCAACGAATTTGACGAAGCCCCGATCTTCGCTCCGATCGCGACCATCGCCGCCTTCAGGGAAGGAGAGGAATGGCGCCGCCAGATGCTCTCCTATGTCGAAGGGAACATTGAGTACGTGATCTCCTACTGCAAGGACAAGATTCCGGCAATCAAGGCATTGCGCCCTCAGGCATCCTTCCTTGTCTGGCTCGACTGCCGTGGCCTGGGCCTTTCCCACAGCGAACTTGTGGACCTCTTCGTGCAGAAAGCAGGTCTCGCGCTCAACGACGGAGCGATGTTCGGCCGCGCCGGTTCAGGCTTCATGAGGCTCAATGTCGGCTGTCCGCGCTCCACCGTAGTCACGGCCATGGAACGCCTGCGCGCTGCGATAGAGGAAAATATTTGATTTCCGTATTACACTTTTCAAATAAAGTGCTATCTTTGTCTTCCAAAGCATACGAAGATGGAAGACATGAAAAAAGGCAGAGGCGGGGCAAGACCCGGAGCCGGAAGACCGAAAGGAGACAGCAGGATGATTTCGTTCCGCGTGCCCGGGAAGCTGGCTGAGCGGCTTGACGGGATCGGGAACCGCACGGGATTCATAAGGGAAAGCCTGGAGAAAGCGCTGGAGGAGAAGGAAAACGGAATCGGCAAGGTCGGCAAGGTCATCCCGGCAGGACAGGTCGCACGCATGAATATTCCGTTCTTCGACCTCAGGGTAGTTGCCGGTTTTCCCGTACCTCTGGACAACGACGAAAAGTCACAGGACATCGACATTCTCTCCATGCTGTGCCCGCATCCGGAGGCCTCCTACCTGATCAGGGTCAACGGAGACTCGATGATCGATGCGGGAGTGCTCAACGGGGACATCGTCATAGTCGACAAAAGCAGAAGGGACCCTTCGCCACGGGAAATCGCGATGTGCGAGCTGAACGGAGAGTACACCCTCAAGCATTTCCTCAAGGAGGACGGCCAGGGCTGGCTCGTTCCGGCCAATCCGGAGTACCCAAGGATAAAGATTGCCCCCGGGGATGATTTCAGCGTCTGGGGAACCGTCACCTACATCATCCACAAGGCAAGGGATTAGACAGAAATGATAGCTCTTGCCGACTGCAACACCTTCTTCGCGTCCGTGGAGAGGGCTCTTCATCCCGGTCTGAAAGGAAAGCCGGTGTGCGTACTGTCAAGCAACGACGGCAACATCGTTGCGCTCACTTCCGAGGCCAAGGCTCTGGGCATCAGGCGCGGAGACCCCTTCTTCAAGGTAAGGGACCTCATCAGGAAAAACAATGTCGCAGTGTTTTCAGGGAACATCATGCTCTATGCCGCCATGTCGAAAAGGATCCAGAGCATAATGCGCAAGACGGTGGAGCACACGGAGAGCTATTCGATCGACGAGCAGTTCCTCTACCTCGACGGGTACGAGCGCAACCATGACATCGTGGAGATGATGAGGGAGATGGTCGGGAGAATCGCCCTCTGCACCGACATCCCGGTAAGTGTCGGAATCGCCCGCACCAAGACCCTTGCCAAGATTGCAAGCAAGTTTGCAAAGAACTACAAGGGCTACCGGAGCGTCTGCATCATCGACACTGAAGAGAAACGGAGGAAGGCGCTTTCGATGTTCGACCTCTCGGATGTCTGGGGCATTGGGGCGCGGTCCCTGGGGAAACTCGTCTCGCTGGGCGTGAACACGCCGCTCGAGTTCGCCGACAGGCCGGGAGAATGGGTCAGGAAAAATTTCAGCAAGCCGGGCTACCAGACCTGGCTGGAACTCAACGGATTTCCGTGCATCGACACGTCCGAGATCCTGCGAAGGCAGACAATCACCACATCGAGGAGTTTCGGCAGGATGATATCCGACAAGGATGAGCTCAAGGAATCGGTAGCCACCTTCGCTGCCAGTTGCTGCAACACCCTCAGGGGACAGGAATCCGCAGCGGGATGCGTCAGCGTGTTTGCCTGCAGCAACAGATTCCGGGAGGACCTGCCGCAGTACGGCAACATCGCCTCGGCCAGGATCAGCACCCCGTCGGCAGACACACTGGAAATCACTTCGGCGGCGATGGAGCTGGTAGACCGGATCTACCGTCCCGGGATCCAGTTCAAGAAGTCAGGGGTGATTCTTTCCGAAATAGTCCCGGGATGCTGCCACAACATCCTTTTCGATCCGATAGACAGGAGGAGCGAACGCCTTGAGCTTTCCCGGGCAATCGACCGGATGAACCACAGGTATGGTCTGAAGGCTGTAGGACTCGCCGTGACCGGATACGGCAACGAGGGGTGGAGGAACAGGAAGGAGCATCTTTCCCCCAACTGTCTGACGGACATTGACCAGATTCTGACGGTCAACATCTGAAACCTCCCTGGATCGGGACCGGCAGGAGCTTTCGGGATTGAGACAGACAATGGTTTTGGGGATCGGGACCGGCAGGAGCTCAGAAATCGGGAACAGACGAGTGTTTCGAGATTGGAAATCGAAGCGAATTGATTATATTTGAGTTCGACAGATGCTCCGGAGGCCTTGCGCCGCGGTCCGTGGAAGAGCGGGGACATTCAGGGCACCGCAGCGAAGAAAGCAGGGACATTCAGGATACCGCAGCGAGAAGAGCAGGGACATCCAGGGCGCTGCAAAGCGGAAGAGCGGGGACATCCAGAGGAAACCGCAACTCAGGAAAACAGAAGACACTGATAACCGATAAAAGTTCAGGATATGAAAAAGATTACAGCCACCATTGCCATCATTCTGGCCAGCATATTCATGCTCCACGCACAAGGTTATGTGCCGTCGGAGGAGAATCTGCGCAACAGGAAGGAGTTCTCCGAGGCCCGCTTCGGGATATTCATACACTGGGGAATATATTCAATGCTCGGAGACGGAGAATGGGCCATGCACAACCTCCCGATGACTTTTGAGGAATATTCCCACCTCGCCGCCGGTTTTTACCCGTCACGCTTCGATGCGAAGGAATGGGTAAAACTCTTCAAGGAAGCCGGGGCAAAGTATATGACAATCACTTCCAGGCATCACGACGGATTCTCTATGTTTGCGACTAAGGCCTCGCCCTACAACATTGTGGATGCGACTCCGTTCAGGAGGGATGTCCTGAAGGAACTCTCGGAGGCCTGCGCCGAAGAGGGGCTCAAGCTGAATTTCTACTATTCGCACCTCGACTGGAGCCGTAATGACTACTATCCGAGAGGCAACACCGGCCGTGCGGCGGGAAGACCGGAGGAAGGAGACTGGAACAGTTACCTCAACTTCATGAATGCGCAGCTGACCGAACTTCTGACCAACTACGGGCCGATAGGATGCATCTGGTTCGACGGTGTCTGGGACAAGGGAGGAAGCCATGAGGAGATTGAAAGGACATGGAAACTGAGCGAACAGTACCGGATGATCCATTCCATCCAGCCGGGAGTGCTGATCGGCAACAACCACCACCTGGGAGTCTTCGAGGGAGAGGACATGCAGATGTTCGAGCAGGACCTTCCGGGCCAGAACACAGCCGGACACTCGGCCAATTCAGTGGTGTCTGAAACCTTGCCGCTGGAGACATGCGTGACGATGAACGGGAATTGGGGCTACCAGGTGCGGGACAAAGCCTACAAGAGTGTCTCAGATCTCATCAGGCTTCTCGTGAAGGCGGCGTCGAACAACGCCAACCTGCTTCTGAACATCGGTCCACGACCGGACGGCACAATCCCGGAAGAGGCTGCACAGAGGCTGAGGGCTATGGGAAAGTGGCTGGAAAAATACGGAGAGACAATCTACGGCACTACAGGCGGTTTCATGAAAGAGCAGAGCTGGGGTGTCACGACCCGGAAGGACAACCGTCTCTACATCCATGTCCTGAATCCTTCAGAGACGATCCTTGTTCCTTTCAGCGGAAGCAGACTGCTCAGCGCAGTGAGCTTCGATGACGGTTCGAAGGTCAGATTCACACAACTGCCTGAAGGGATCGTGCTGACTTTGCCGGAACGCCAGGAGGGCCAGACCGACCAGATCATCACTCTCACCTTCAGGCAATTGCAGTAGAAAGCCGGAAGATTGCTTTCAGGAACGGGCTATTCGACGCGCTTGAAGTCGGAAGCCGGATGCTTGCACACCGGACAGATGAAATCCTCAGGAAGAACTTCTCCCTCGTAGATGTAGCCGCAGATCGTGCAGATCCAGCCCTTGCTCTTCGGTTTTGCAGGAGCAGGCTTGATGTTCTTGTGGTAATAGGTATATGTCGCAGAAGGAGCATTTCCGATAGGGAAAGCATCCGTAAGGTCTGCGATGAACATGATGTGGGAGCCAAGATCGATTTCCTGTGCCACCTTGGCGCAGAGAACGGCATTGACCCCTTCCGTGACGTAGATGACACCATTCTCAAGACGATAGAACTCGATGCCGAGGGCCTTGTCGACATCCCTGCCGCTCTGGAAACCCCAGTGCTTGAAAATTTCGAATGAGGCCTCCTCCGAGAGGATCGAAACATTGAAAAGGCCTGTGCGGTGAATCATTCCGCAGGTGTAGTTGTCCTTGTTGATGGTGACCGAAATCCTCAAAGGATCATTTGTGACCTGAATGACGGTGTTTGTGATGCAACCGTTGTCCTTGGCGCCTTCGTTTGCAGTGACCACGAAGAGGCCGTAAGACAGTTTGAACAATGCTGATTTATCCATAGTGCTATCTAATTAATTAAATCAAGTTTCGCAAGTTCACCAGCTTCCTTGCCATGGGACTTGCGCTTCTTGAAGAACTGAAAACAATTGATATGGCAACCGTTACGGACGATTGCCATATCAAAAGTAGAAAAAAAGAATGAAACCGGCAAGATGCTGCCGATCGAGACTCTGCAGCAGCCTATTTCAGTTCGATACCGCCGAAGGCAGCCTTGCCTGTGATGTAGATTACAGGTGAACCCTCCTTCGGGGCAATGCTGCGTTCATCACAAACACCTGCAAATGAACAATTTACAGAAGTCTTGACAACTGCTCCTTCAGGGAGCCTGATCTCGATGCCTCCGAAAGCAAGTTCAAGCCTGATTTCCACATCCTCTTCCACAATGGCATTGCGCAGATCGATTTCGAGTCCTCCGAAAGCGACCTTGACATCGATGCCTTCGAACTTTTCCCCGTCATATTCAAGTCTCTGCTTTGCGAAATTCGACTCCAGGGTCTTGATGTCCTTGCCTTCGCGAGTGATTGTCCGGCAGTCCCCGGCCTTGCATGAACAGATGGTCCTGACGAAGATCATCTTGATTCCGATTCCTATCACAAGGGCAGCCAGCGCATATTGCCAGAAATCCGACCAGGCGACCACACCGCGGGCAGAAAGGAGAAGAAGGACTCCGATGCTCAGCCCTATCAGCGAACCGACACGGTCAGGACCACAGACAAGGCCGAAAAAGCAGGGAATGATAACAAAGAACGCCCACCATCCATCCAATGAGAAACAGAAGTCGAACACTCCTGCTAGATTGAGAATCCACAACAGACCGGCGGCAATGAAGGCCAGTCCGAACACGATTTTGAAAGTCTTTTTCATATCTTTTATAATTTCTGTTCATCGGCAGAAGAGCGCAGACGCGGAGTGATGTTGATGACCTGCTGTCCCGATTTGAGGAAATGCATCATGGAAGTGAACTCTGTGGAGAGTATTTCGCTGATTTCCGCCTCCGGATAGACTTCCGGATTCTGCGCATTGATCACTGCCAAGCCGCAAGCCAGAGGCCAGATCTGCCTGAAAAGCAGCCTTGACTGAGCTTCGGTCAGACCATATTCTTCCTCGATCCCATCAAGACAGAGGTCGACCTTGGATATTTCTGCAGTGTAGGACGAATCCAATCCGAGAAAGAGCATCCTGAATATGTTGGGCTCCTGCTTTGCAAAGCGCACAATCCTGATTCCCAACTCCTTGAAGGCAGGATAATAGTCCATCACATCGCTGACATATTCACTGAACAAAGCGCGTGCGGCATTCCTGACATCCTCCTTTATCTTGTCCATGCCCTCATAGACGGTGAATATCGGGCTCGACGAGCAATGCAGAGCCTTGCTCAATGCTCTCGCCGTCAGGGAATCCTCCCCTCCTGCACGGACGATTTCCAGTCCCGCCGCAGTGATTGTCTCCTTTGTAAAAAATGCTGCTCTTGGCATCTTCTTCTGATTTGGTTTATTAATAATGTTTGTTTTAGAACAGGTGTTTTAGAACAAGCGTTGCAAATATAGGAATATTTTTCATAAAACAAGAAAAATCTGTAATAATTGCATGCAACGGTGGAGAACAAGCATCCGTAGCCTGTGCATGACCAAAAATGCCGGAGACAAGGGAGCCGCTTCAGAGCTGAAGCCCTGCACGGAAGGAAAAGTTCCTTAATCTTATCCTTCATGCCAGGGCTTCAGCATTTATATTCAGAGTTTTTCGTATTTTTGTCCTTGCGCCGATTAACCCTGACCACGGAAGTACACCAAATAACTGACATAATGAAAAGAATCTCATTGATTGCGGCAGCTGCAGCCATTTTGCTTGCAGGATGCACACAGAAACAGGAGCAGGGCCAGTGGAGCCCCGAAAAAGCACAGGCATGGTACGACGGACAAGGATGGCTCGCAGGCTGCGACTACATTCCGGCCGATGCCATCAACCAGATCGAGATGTGGAGCGATTCCACCTACAACCATGACCTCATCGACAAGGAGCTGGGATGGGCGCAGGGCATCGGCTTCAAGACTCTGAGAGTCTACCTCAGTTCAATCGTCTACGAGAACGATCCTCAAGGACTCAAGGACAGGATGGACGATTTTCTAGGAATATGCCGGGAGCACTCCATCAGACCTCTTTTCGTCTTCTTCGACGACTGCTGGAACCCTGATTCACAATACGGCAAGCAGCCGGAGCCAAAGAGCGGAATCCACAATTCCGGATGGGTGCAGGACCCGCCGGTACCGGCAAGGGCGGACACTCTCACCCTCTTCCCGAAACTTGAAACCTATGTCAAGGACATTCTTACCACTTTCGGAGATGATGACAGGATTCTTCTTTGGGATCTCTACAACGAGCCGGGCAATTCCTGGCATCTCGACGCCAGCCTTCCGCTCCTGAAGAACGTCTTCAGATGGGCTCAGGAAATCAGGCCTTCGCAGCCGATCAGCGCGGGATTGTGGAATCATGATCTCAAGACTTTCAATGATTTCCAGCTCAGGAACTCGGATGTGACGACCTACCACAACTACAGCGGAGATCCGGAATGCCAGCAGAACGCAATCGACACCCTCAGGACCTACGGACGACCGATAATCTGCACTGAATATATGGCCAGAACCAAAGGCTGCACCTTCCAGATGGCCATGCCGATTCTCAAGCAGAACAATGTAGCCGCCATCAACTGGGGCTTTGTGGCCGGAAAGACCAACACAATCTTCGCATGGGACACTCCACTCCCGGACATCACAGAGCCGGAAGTCTGGTTCCACGACATCTTCCGCCAGGACGGCACACCGTTCAGCGAGGAGGAAATCGCAACGATCAAGGAACTCACAGGAGTCCGGAACTGACAGCCGGCCGGTTTACCGGACTGTCCTTGACCCTCCGACGAGACTGTCTCCGGACGTCCCGCCGGAGGGTTCGGTTTTCGGATGCCGGTTGGTGACTTGATGGCTGAGGCAACTGAAGATGCTCAGAAGATGGCAACGGCATGGAGGGCGTCGGGGCCACCCCCGGCCAGAATCGTCCGGGCACCGGCAAGGGAACTCCGGAGCTGCTCCGGTGACGAGGCGTTGAGTACGCGCATCTTCATCTGACCGTCAGGGAAGCCGGCTGAAAGTCCGGCGCCGGAGCGACCGGAAGTACCGGCGCAAACCGAAGCACCGGCATATTCGGAGGCAAGCCGGTCGTAGACGAGTCTGGAGACCATGCCCATGTTGTTGCGGACATTGATCTCGATGCATGGGGCAAGCAGTCCCTCCTCGCTGAAGAACATATCCACGCCCAGTACACCACGGTAGCGGCCCAGGAAGGCAGTCTCAAGATATTCACCGACAAGGTCACGCACCCGGAGAATGTCTTTCGTTTCCGAATATGCCGACAGGAGTCCGAGAATGTGTCCGTTCGAAGCAAGCAGGTTGGCATTGTAGGCACAGCCCTGGGTCTCGAATATTGCAAAGCCCTCGAAGAGCAGACGGTCTGCCGTCATCCGGAACTGCAATGAAAAGTCCAGGGCAACTTTCTGACGGCGCTCGACCATCACACTCCCCTGCTTGTCAAGCATCTTGGCGCACCATCCCCTGTCGCTGGCCGTCCAGCTGTCCGGGCGCACCTTGCGTATTCCCTTGCCGCTGCCCGACCAGGGAGCCTTCAGAAGAGCATCAGCATATTCATTGACCGTGGAAATGATGCTGTCCATGGTCATGGCCTCGTAAGGAGCTATGTCGCAGAGAAATCCGGGGTTACCGATCTTCGAGAAGACATATTCGCGACAGGAAAGGGCATAGCGCCTGTGGGATAGCTCGCGGACCGTGTCAAGATAGGCCTCCGAGGGTAGCTGAGAAGGGTCTGCCCCGCTCTTCAGCAGTCTGCCAAGGACAATCCTGTCCCAACCCCAGACCTTGTGTGGAGAGACATCCGGAAGGACATATTCCATAATGGCCGAGCAGTCCTGTCCGAACTGGCGGGCAGTAGCAGGCGGTACGAAACTGGCGCTGCCGTTGGCGAGGCAGAGGTCGTGGTCAGGATTGAATATGTCCATCGAATTCAATGCAAACCGGTTGGTCGGAACCGAAATCGAGAGTAGAAATTGGGTTTTCCGAAAGGGAACCGTCGTCCGGATCGATTCCGAAAACCTGGATGCAATGGGAATCCCTGCAGGCAACCAGCAGGAAACGACCGTCCGGGGTGATACGGAAATTCCTCGGATGTATGCCGGTATTGCGGTAGGAAGTCATCTCCAATGTGCCGTCCGAAGCTACCCTGAAGACGGAAATCCCGTCATTGGAGAGCCTATGGGAGGTGTAGAGGAACTTCCCGGAAGGATGGATGTGGATGTCCGCGCTTCCTCCGGCATCGGCAGGATCGGCCTTCAGGACCTGGACCTGGGTAAAGACCGGGCGTCCGCCTTCGCCGGAAATCCGGAAGGCGAAGACCTTGCCTCCCAGTTCCGAAAGGCAGTAGAGCATGTTCCGTTCGGGACTGAACTCCATGTGCCGGGGACCTGTCCCCTCTTCAAGGCTGATGGCCAGTTCAGGGCAGTCGACCGGATTGCCGTTTTCATCTAAAGTGAGAAGGTAGATGGAATCTCCGCCGAGGTCGGTTGCCAGAATCCAGTCGCCGGACAGCCCCTGACTCCGGCATATTCCTTCCGGGATGCGACGCATCTGGTGAATGTGCGAATGGCTCTGACGAAGGGAATCCGGGCCGCTGCCATCGAAGAAGATGGATGCAGTCTTGGGCTGAACCACCTCATCTTCAATCGGAAAGACAGAGACGGAACCCTTTCCGTAGTCGGCTGTAAGTATCATGTCACCTACCCTTAGAAGATGGCAGGGGCAGAAGTCGGAATGGTCTCTGAAAGCGGTGACTCGGGATTCTGAATATGAGTACACTCCCGACTGCGGATCATTCTCGCTGACAGCGAAATAGTGTCCCGGGCCATCCTGGATGACAAATGAAGGGTTCTCGGACGGAATTGCCCTCAATGGGCCGAAGGTGCCGTCTGTCTTGAAAGTGACCTCGTAGAGGTTGTGGCCATAGGTTCCGACGACAAGGTCAAGGTCTCCCCTGCTGCAGGAAGAGAGCATGATAGCTGCGGAAAATGCAGCCATAATGTTGATGCGAAGGTTCATTGCGGTTCTCTGATCGGATGCCGGCTGCGAAACCGGCTGATAGCAGTGCAAAAATACGAATTTGGCAATCTGAAAAAAATACTTGCTTCAGATTTGCATCAGCCACAACCTGCGAAACTTAAGTAAATATTGCTATATTTGTAATATAACTACAAATGCAAATGAGCACGATCAGCACCAGATTCGCAGGGCTGGACCTCAGGTCACCTGTCATCGTAGGAAGCAGCAGCCAGACTGCATCCGTCACAAGATTGACTGAATATGAAAACGCAGGCGCAGGAGCCGTTGTCCTGAAGTCTCTATTCGAAGAGAGCATCACGATGGAGATTGCCGCAAACGACACGGACATTCACCCTGAAGCCTACGACTATCTCGCCGGCTACATCAGCGAAAAAGTCCTGTCCGACTATCTGGATCTCATCCGTGAGGCCAAGAAAGCCTGCACTATCCCGGTCATCGCCTCCATTGCATGCCACACCGACGGCAAATGGGAGGAATTCGCCGCAAGGATAGAGGAGGCCGGAGCGGATGCCCTGGAGCTGAACATAATGAGTCTCTGCACTGCCCGCAACTACACACCGGGCGCTTTCGAGAAGATGAACGAGGAGATCATCGCACACGTCGCCGGAAAGATCGGGATTCCGGTGATCGCCAAGATCGGATCCAACCTGACCAATCCGGTTGCCATGTGCGACAGACTGTCCGCAATGGGAGCAAAGGGGGTTGTCCTCTTCAACAGGTTCTACCCTGCCGGTCGCCGTGTCAGGAGGTGTCGATTCATGGCAGGGTCTTGTCAAATCCGTTCTCAGCGGGGCATCGGCAGTGGAGGTTGCCAGTTCTGTGATCCGCCAGGGAGCATCCTGGATTGCCGAAGCCAATGAAGGTCTTGAGCATTGGATGGAGAAGAAGGGATTCGGCACCATCGACGATTTCAGGGGAAAGCTCAACGCCTCGGACCCGGAGAATGCCGACAGACTGATGCGTACCCAGTTCATCCGTCATTTCAGCGAGGTGCACTGATCATCTCCACGCACACGGTTCAGCAACAGAGGCCATGAGATCAACCTACGCAGAACTTTAAGCCTGCACGGTTGATCTCATGGCCATCACAGTGGCAGCATCCGCTACCTTCCCGGCTACTGCTGCAGCCTGCCGCTGTCTCTCAAAAGGGTTGTAATGGTGCTATTGAGGGATTCACGGGCATTGAGTTCGGACAGGTCGAAGTGGAGTCTGAAGCGCCACTTGTGGTTCGGGTCTGCAGGCTGGTTGATTCTCTCGGCAGAACGGTCGGCAAGACGGAATTCACCGTCAAGAGCGACCCAGTCCTGGATCGGGAAGATTGCCAGCATCGAAGGAGAAGCGAGGAATTCCCACAGCATATTGCGGACGGCCCATGGCTCAGGATCGGAAGCGCACTGCATCCTCAAGGTCTCCATGTCGTGGCTTGATGTAGCGCACACGCTGAGTTCCTTCCAAGGACCTTCAGCCTCCATTCCACGCATCCTCAAAGACAGGATCCGCTCGTGGTCCATGACGCCAGGGACACAATCGGGAACCATTCCAAGATCCTCTCCGCAGGCAAGCATGCCTGTGGCGCTCAACAGTTCAGGCAGTTTTTTCTCTGCATTTATCCTCCAGAAATCATTGTGGCGGCGGAAGAAGAAGTCGTTGTACATCGAGCCGAAACGATCCTGCTGCCAACTTGGAAGATTCTGAGAATCAGGTGTGATCAACGGTTGGAACATGCCAGGATGGCGGGGATCCTCATGGAAGAGACCCTGAATCGGCAGCTGTGCAGCCTGGATCTCTGCCGCCGAATACGGAAGGGCAGGATTGAAGTGTCCATCCAGTCCGGAACGGCACTCGACCGGAATCTCCCAGATTCGGAAAAATCCGAGAATATGGTCGATCCTGAAGGCGTCGAAATATTCGGACATCTTCTTCAGGCGGGTCTTCCACCAGGCATAGTCATCCTTGGCCATTTCCTCCCAATTGTAGGTCGGGAAGCCCCAGTTCTGGCCTTCCTTGCTGAAGTAATCCGGCGGTGCGCCTGCGGTGGAGTCCAGATTGAACAGTTCCGGATGCCAGTAGGCATCGGCGCTGTCAGCACTCACACCGATAGGAAGGTCTCCCTTGAGGGAAATGCCCTTCGAACGGGCATACCGGGCAACTTCCGCAAACTGCCTGTCCAGATGGTACTGCATCCAGTAGTAGTATTCTTTCTCGAGGGAATCCCTCTTCGCGCAGAAGACAGCATATTCCTCAAGCCAGAACTCATTGTCCCTGGCGAACTTCCTGTAGGCCGGCGTCTGCATGTCCTTCTCTCCACGGGAGAGGAAAGCCTTGCGGATGTACTTCATCTTGGCCTTGAAGACTGCAGGATAGTCGATTTCGGGAAGGTCGTTGAGCGCCTTCTGTTCTTTCCTGAAGGCAGCGGTTTCCTTTATTCCCAGGCTCTGCAGGTTCATGAACAGAGGATGAAGGGCGAATGAGGAAATCGGGCTGTAAGGGTAGGAGTCCTTCCATTCCCCTTTCCTGGTGGTGTCGTTCACAGGCAGTATCTGGATGATGCATTGTCCGGTGGAAGCGGCCCAGTCGACCAGTGGG
>SFMU01000044.1 GCA_004552965.1 Bacteroidales bacterium
GCACCGCAGCCGGAATATACGACCTCCGGCTGCTACGATCCGAAGCTGCGCGAGCTCGCTGAAATGGCTCGCTCCGCTTCGGCCGTTGCCGAAGATGACAAACCAAAAGAAAACTGATTATATTTGCATATCTAAAGAGTCCGAGGGACCGGCTCCGGACACACTCGATGAAACACTACCGATTTGTCTTTAAAACAGTAGACAAAGTTCCAGCACAAACAGACAACCCTGGTGACTTTTGCACTATCGTGGATTCAATTCTACAAAGCAATTCCCGGGATGGTTTGCTTAATTACCTCTGGACTGATAAAGAAGGAGAAGGGAAAGAAGTCTTGTTCTGGAACAAGAAAGAGTTCACCGTTTACGATTTTGCATTGTTGCAATCTTTATTTGAGATATCAGATGGGATTTACGGAGAGCAGTTGAGCAAGAGGGTTTACGACTTGTTAAAGGACAGCAGGAAACTTGGCAATTCTTTTCTGGCATGCATTAACACTATGCCTGCTGAAAGGAAGTATCGCACACAGTATTTTCTTTATTTGGATTTGTATTTCGAAATGTGTTGGGAGTATTTGGAGAAGGATGAATCCTTATCCCCAAGCGACGGAAGAGTCTCAGAAAAAGCATTCCTTGAGGCATTCCCTTTTATTCCCATTATTGATATTCCCAAAGACACAATCGTCGCCTGGAGCGGATATGAGACTCTATTCCAGGCAGCACAAAGTCATTCATTCTCCTGATAGCACTTCCCCGACCCGGTACGGGCAGTTTCATCCCCATTGCATGTCACAAACACAAGTTGCTTGTGCCATGCAGGCAATGCTGCAATCCTGTACAGTACAGATTGGGCAATTGCCGAAGGTTAAAATTCAGGCAGAGGAGGGCAAATAGCTCAAACAGTGATGTCGCCACGGAGGGGCGTCTGGATCATCCGGCCTATCCACTCGCGGTCGTCGGACACGCCAAGGAGGTGGAAGAGCTTTGCCAGCATATTCTCGGTGGTACTGTCATAGCCGCAAAAGACTCCGGCCTCCTTCAACTGCTTGCCGGTCTCATAGATGTCCATGTCGACACGGCCGGCAGGACACTGGGTGACGTTGACCAGAATCTTGCCCGAAGCAACTGCCTGGCGCACGCAATCGATGAACCAGCCACGTGAAGGGGCATTTCCGGCACCGAAAGTTTCCAGAATGACAGCCCTGGTTTCCTCTCCGAGAAGGATGTTTCGCACAATCCCGGGAGTGATTCCGGGGTGGATTTTCAGGATGGAAACCCTCGTGTCAAGTGACGGATGGACAGAAAAAGGATGGCCGGACGGCTGGAGAATCTCCTTGGAGGCATAGCGGATGTTGATTCCGGCATCAGCCAAAGGCGGACAGTTCGGAGAAGCGAATGCCTCGAAGCACTCGGAATCATACTTGGTGGTCCGGTTGCCCCGCATCAGTTTCGAACCGAAATAGATGCTCACTTCCGGGACAATCGCCCGTCCATCGGAATCCTTTGCAGCGGCAATCTCCACGGAGCTGATAAGATTCTCCTTGCCATCAGTACGTGCGACACCGATCGGAAGCTGACTCCCGGTAAAGACGACCGGTTTGGAAAGGCCGTCGAAAATGTAGCTCAGGGCAGAAGCGCTGTAGGCCATGGTGTCAGTTCCGTGCAGGACGACAAAGCCGTCATACTGGTCGTACCGGGACTCAATCAGCCTTGCCAACTCGACCCAACGGGAAGGCTCCACATCGGAAGAATCGATAGGAGGATCGAAATTGTAGGCATCGACTTTGAGTGCAAACTTCTGAAGTTCAGGAACTTCATCAAGAATACCGGAAAAATCGAAAGGACGGAGTGTCTGAGTGACCGGGTCCTTCTTCATACCGATCGTACCACCGGTGTAGATGAGCAGAATCGCGGATTTGACCATGGAACAAGCCGAAGTGTCTGTCTGGAAACAAAAAAAAGGGAAAGCTTAGCACATCGCACCGCTACAACCTCCTACCCTTGCTGCCTTCCGACCCTGGGGGAGTTCAGAGGGAGCTGGTCGTGTACGACTTTCCCCGACTGCAAATATATCACTTTTCGTTGAAACTATCAAAAATCAACGGAAGAATGTCATCTACCTTAGAGAATTTCAAGGTCTGCCGGGTGCCGAACAGAATCACGCTCATCGGCCTCTTTCCCAGAGTCTGGTACTCGGCCATCACCTGGCGGCAGCTTCCGCAAGGAGAACACGGACCTTCGGAAAGAGTCCCGTTGAATCCTCCGACAATGGCCAGAGAAACCATAGCCTTGCCCGGATTGGATGCGCTTGCGGCAAACATTGCTGTCCTCTCGGCGCAAAGACCTGAAGGATAGGCGGCATTTTCCTGATTCGAGCCCTTCACGACCGTCCCGTCCTCAAGGAGAACGGCTGCGCCGACGTTGAATGATGAATATGGAGCATAGGAACCCTTCTGAGCCTCGATTGCAGCTTCGACAAGTTTCCGGTCCACAGCGTCAAGTTCGTCGATGGAGGAATATTCCTGAATATCGATCTCCAACTTCAGATTTCTCATAGCTGACAAAGTAAAATGTCCATAAATATAGCAAAAATTGATTAGAACTGCGCAATTCATTAACTTTGTCGCATATTAGCATTGGTTTATGTTCCGCAAGCCACGCCAACCTCACAATAACGGACAATCAGGACTTGCGAAACTTCAGGATATTAATCGTATTCCGCAATGAAAGTTTGTATCGGACTATCCGGAGGAGTGGATTCGAGCGTTGCAGCCCTGCTTCTCAAGCAACAGGGCTACGACGTCTTCGCAATGTTCATGCAGAACTGGCATGATGCCGACGCCACCCTCCACGGCGACTGCGAATGGGAGGAAGACCGCTTCGTTGCGGAGATGGTGGCCAGAAAGATCGGCATACCTTTCTATTTCATCGACCTCTCCAAAGAATACAGGCAGCGGGTTGTCGACTACATGTTCAATGAATATTCAGAAGGCAGGACCCCGAACCCGGACGTCCTCTGCAACCGCGAAATCAAATTCGACGCCTTCCTGGAAGCAGCAGAAAAACTCGGAGCCGACATGGTGGCCACCGGACACTATTGTCGAAAGGAGCCGCTTCTGGACAGTGAAGGGAAGCAGGTCATCATCGACAGTCAGCCACAATGGAGGATTCTGGAAGGGGTGGATCCCAACAAGGACCAGAGCTACTTCCTCTGCCAGCTCGGACAGGGCCAGCTCGCGAAAGCCATGTTCCCGATCGGAGGCCTGACAAAGCCTGAGGTCAGGAGAATCGCCCATGAGGCGGATCTGCCGTCAGCCGACAAGAAAGACTCCCAGGGAATCTGCTTTGTCGGCAAGGTGGACCTTCCTACCTTCCTCAAGCAGAAGCTCCTGCCAAAGCAGGGAGATGTTGTCGAAGTATTCGATGCATTCTACGCCTCCTCCCCCGACTATGGTTTTGCCGTTTCGACCCTGTCGTCCATCCTCAAGACTCCGGGAAAGCCCCAGATGATCTGCGCCTATTCATCAGAGGACTCCGGCGGAGCCTCTTTCAACAACGTCAGCATCGAAGGCGCAACCCGTTCCGAGGGCAATGAATATGACGAAGAAAAGATCCGCACCCTGTCCGACGAGACCCTGGAACGGCTCTCCCGCCCTTTGGACTACGGATCAATCAAGTTCGAAACAGAGACCTACCGTTCCGGGAAAAAGCACATCCGGAAGACCCGGTACAAGGAGAACCCCTGGGGAAAGATCGTAGGTCAGCACGACGGAGCCCAGTTCTACACCATCGGCCAGAGAAAGGGGCTGAACATAGGCGGGCACAAGGACTCAATCTTTGTGATTTCGACCGACACGGAGCGGAACATAATCTATGTCGGAGAAGGTCACACCCACAAGGGACTGTCCAGATGCTGCATCAGAATCGGAAACAGGGACATCCACTGGATAAGGCAGGACCTGGAGATGAAGGATGGAGAAATACGCAGCTGCAGAGTCCGCGTACGCTACCGCCAGCCACTGCAGGATGCCTTGCTGACAAAGAGGCCGAACGGACTCTTCATCATATTCAGGAAGCCGCAGCGAGGCATTTCCAACGGGCAGTTCGCTGTCTGGTATTCATCTGACGGTGAAATGCTTGGCTCAGGTGCAATCTAGGGACTGATGCGGCACGCTCCGGGATGTTCGCCCTCGCCCGGGCCCTTTCAGTTCAGGCCGGCCATTCCGGGAACTCTCGGACTTCAGAGACTTCTGGCTGCGCTCTCTCCGGCAAGACGACCGGTCGAGAAGGCACACTGAAGGTTGTAGCCTCCCGTGTCGCAATCCATGTCCAGAATCTCTCCGCAGAAATACAGGCCCGGAGTCAGTTTCGACTCCATTGTCTTCGCTGTCACCTCATCGGTCGAGACTCCTCCGGCCGTGATGACGCATCTTTCGTAGCCCACAAAGCCCACAATCTCGAACCTCCAGTCCTTCAGGGTCTTTGCCAGCAAGTCGAGCCGCACTTCATAGGACCTTCTGGCATCCCGTCCGAAACGCCTCCTTCCGCCCTGGACGCCCATCCTCTCATTCTTGCTCGGTATGGTCTTCAGTATGTCCGGATTCCAGGCCTGGAACCCCGGAATGAGTTCCCAAGGCATCAGTTTCCCCAAAAGGATCCTGTACATCTCCTTGCCATTGATCCCCCTTCCGTCTTTCCACTGACGGCTGCGCGGATCATTGCGTATCTCGTCCCAAAGAGTCCTGATCCTGGCCGAAAGCTCCTCCAGAGGTACTCCGGGCTTGAGATCGAGCGAGAAAGAGACCTTGCTCCCGTTCATCAGCGCCTTGACGCAACGGCGGCTGACATGGAAGCCGACAGGCCCCTCGATGCCCCCGTCAGTGAAATCGACATCGCCGAACTCGGTCTCCGGACTTCCCCCGTCGATAGTGACGCTCAGATTGACATTCTTGAGTTTCGCGCCCTTGAGGGCCTCGGCTCCGGCAGTCATGGGAGTCTCTCTGTGAATATGTCCCTTCAGAGACTCGTCAGGCTCACCGAGCACCTTGTAACCCTTCGGCACAAGGGCAGTCAGGGACGGAAAGAGAGGGGTCACAGTGTGTCTGAAAGCCTTCGCCCAGGCATAGCCGTCTCCAGAAGAGCCGGTCATCGGATAGGAAAGACCTCCCGTCGCGATGATGAGCTTATCGCTCTGGTACATCTCACCGTCGGCGCAGCGGACATTGAAGCCAGGGAGAACGGAAACGACCTCCTTCCCTGTGAACAGGATCACACCCAGACGGAGCACGGCCTCGACCATAGTGTCAAGCACCTCGGAAGCCCTGTGTGAATATGGGAACGCCCTGTCTCCCCTCTCCACCACGGTTTCCAGCCCGCAGCTCTCGAGGAAGTCTATCTCATTCTCCGGAGTCCAGGAATAGAATGCCGGCTTGACGAAGTTGGGATTCGTGCGGATATGCTGGGAAAAATCATTCCACGGTTTGAGGTTGGTGAAATTGCAGCGCCCCTTGCCCGTGAAGAGAATCTTCCTTCCAGGTCTCGGCATCTTTTCAAGAATGACGATTCTGGCATCCGGATTTGCCTTGGCCGCCCCATAGGCAGCCATAAGTCCGGCCGCTCCCCCACCGATTATGATAATGTCAGATTTCATGACGCGATTGAACAAGTTTCTGTACAGACCTAAACGAAAACTTGCAAATTTAATCTTTTATAATGATTTTTTCGTTATATTTGCACTCCATTTCCCTCGAGAAATGCAGCAGGCCACTTTAGCTCAGTCGGTAGAGCAACGCATTCGTAACGCGTAGGTCGCCAGTTCAAGTCTGGCAAGTGGCTCCTAAACGCAACTGAGAAGAAAGAGGCTGACCCGTCATCAATCAGGGTCAGCCTCTTTTCTGATGTATGCGACTTCACGGAGAAAGGGCCAGGCATCAACCAACGAACTGGGCGCGGAGAGCCTTCAGCTTCTCATCGGCATCGTCACCCTTGGCACCGAAATAGAACTTGATCTTCGGCTCGGTACCTGAAGGACGGACTGAGACGACATCACCGGCCTCGCTGAAGAACTGGAGCACATTCGATTTCACAAGACCGGTCTTCTCCGGCTCGAGATAGTCGATCACCTTGACGACCTTCGAACCGCAGATCTCCTTCGGAGGATTATGCCTCATGTCGGCCATGATCTTCTGGATTTCCTCGGCTCCGCTCTTTCCCTTGCGTACCAGAGACACCAGAGACTCCTTGCGATAGCCATATTCAGAGTAGATCTTCTGCAGCAGCTGGTAAAGGGTAAGGCCCTGGTCGGCAGCCCACGCGGCACACTCGGCGACAACAGAGCAGGCAACAGGAGCATCCTTGTCCCTGACGAACTCACCGACATTGAAGCCATAGCTTTCCTCGCCTCCACAGATGAACTCGCCCTTTCCCTCATTGCGGCGAACCACCTCCCCGATGTACTTGAAACCGGTCAGGACATTGTAGCACTTAACGCCGAAGCTGGCGGCTATGTCGGCCAGCAGCTGGGAAGTCACGACAGTCTTGCAGATGTACTTGGTGGAATCCAGCTTGCCGAGTTCCTTCCAGCGGGTCAGGATGTAGTAGGTCATGATGCTGGCCGTCTGGTTGCCGTTGAGCTGGACGAGCCTGCCGTCATTGTCGCGCACAGCGATACCCATTCTGTCCGCATCCGGATCAGTGGCCATCACAAGGTCCGCGCCCTGTCTGTCAGCCTCCTCGAGAGCCATCTTCATTGCAGCCGGCTCCTCCGGATTCGGAGATGCCACGGTTGGGAAATTGCCATCACTGACATCCTGCGCGGCCACATGATAGACATTCTCGAAACCAAGCCTCCTGAGACACTCCGGGACAAGCCTGACTCCACAGCCGTGAAGAGGGGTATAGACAATCTTCAGATCCTTGTGGCGGGCACGGGATTCAGGACTCAGCATCAGGGAGAGGATGTCGGACATGTAGTTCTCATCCATCTCACTGCCCATCAGTTCAATCTTTCCGCTGCCCTCGCCCTTTGTGAATCTGACGAGTGAAGGATCGGAAACCTTGGCAACCTCCGCGATGATTTCGGCATCGACCGGAGATGTGATCTGGGCTCCGTCATTCCAGTAGGCCTTGTAGCCATTGTATTCCTTCGGATTGTGGGAGGCGGTGACCATCACGCCGGCGATGGAACCTGTCTTGCGGATGGCATAACTGAGCTCGGGAGTAGGCCTGATGCCATCGAATATGTAGACATGCAAGCCGTTGGCGCTCAGGACATCAGCTGTGATCCTGGCAAAAAGTTCAGAATTGTTGCGGCTGTCGTACGAAACGCAGACGGACACATCCTTACCCTCTGCATGCTTGAGAATGTAGTTTGCCAGACCCTGGGTAGCCATACCGACAGTGTACCTGTTCATCCTGTTGGTACCCACACCCATCACTCCCCTGAGTCCTCCTGTGCCGAACTCAAGATTCTTATAGAAAGCGTCCTCCAGACCGGCGGGATCGCTGTTTTTCAACTCAAGGATCTTTGATTTGGTCTCCTCATCGAAGTCTCCGGCAAGCCATGAATCGGCAATTGCGATGTAGTCCTGTGCCATAGTGTTCATCATGTTTTGGTTTTGACAAAAATAACAAATTAATGATAATAATCAGTACTTCTTGTCCGGATTTGATATCTTTGCATCAAGGCAGCGAAAAACCATGAGCAGATTCGAATCATTCGTCAGCGAAAACGCGCAGGCAGACATAAGCAAGTTGATATTATCCACGAAGGAATGGCCTGAACATGAAGACCCCGCCCTCCGTTGCATAGACGCCAAAGACCTGGCAGTCAACACCATCTATGCCAGGAACAGATTGACAAGGAAAGCCCCGGTCTGGGCTTCGACCCCGGGTCTGGTCTTCCCGACAAGGCTTTCCGTCGAGCAATGCAGCTCCACCATGGCTGCAGACTACAAAGCCAGGCTGGCGGAAAGGATCCTCGAGGACAAGAAACCGTCGCAGAGGAGAATCGCCGACCTCACCGGAGGTCTCGGCGTGGACAGCCTCGCCTTCTCAAAGGTTGCAGGGGATGTCCTCTACAATGAGATGGACCAGAGCCTGGCGGCAGCGGCAAGGCACAATTTCCCAATCCTGAAAGCCAGGAACATCACGATATCATCCATAAAGGCAGGCAAAGGCAGCATCTCCGGAATCATCGGCACCTTCCGGCCGGATCTCATCTTCATCGACCCGGCCAGACGCGATGCTTCGGGCAACAAGGTCTTCCTCCTGGAGGAGTGCAGCCCGGATGTGCTGACCATCATCCCGGAACTGTTCCTCTACTCGAGAAACATCCTGCTGAAGCTTTCACCGATGGCGGACATCCCGATGGTCTGGGAGCGTCTGAACACGGCGGCGCGCGAAAGCATGCATCCGATCGCAGGCAAGGGCCGCTGCATCAGGGAAATACACGTCACAGCCTACGACGGCGAGTGCAAGGAAGTGCTGATCTGGATGGACAGGGAATATGAAGGCAGACGGACCACATTCTGCGTCGAAGACGGCAATCCGATGAAATTCTCGCCCGGCAAATCCTGCGAAGAGTTCCGCGGAGTCGATTCGACATATTCGAAACTGCTCTTCGAGCCTGGCAAATCCTTCACCAAGGCCGGAGTCTACAATGAGCTGTGCGAAAGGCTCTCGCTGGCGAAATATGCCCGTTTCACCCATCTCTACACCATCCCGGAGGTGACGACGGACGAGGAGATGAAGGCTCATGCCGAAAGGCTGTCGAAATACGGCAAGGTCTATTCGGTCATCGAGACAGTGCCGCTGAACAAGGCCTCTCTCAAGAAAATAGGGCAGAAGTACCCGAAGTGCGAGGTGACCGCCAGGAACATCCCGATGACCTCAGACGAGTTGAGAGCCAGGCTGAAAGTCGGGTCCGGAGATGACATCCACATATTCGGAGTCCGCATCGAACTCCCTTCCGATTCAGGCAACTATCTGGTAGTCTGCACGCCTTTGAGGTAGTGAAGCCAGAACTCCCGGTTGGCATTCTGGAAATGGTCGCCCTGGTAGCCGCGGTAGCCGTGCATCCCGTCAGGGTAGATCATCAGTTCGAACTTTGCGCCGGCCTTCTGCAGGGCATCGGCAAGCATCAGGGTGTTCTGGAAATGGACATTGTCGTCACCGGTGCCGTGAGTCAGCTTCAGCATCACCGAACCGTCATCTGAGCCGTATCTGACCGGGTAATTGGCGGCATGGTCAACCGTGCGGGTCCGGGCATAGCCCTCCGGATTGTTGGCAGGAGTGTCCATGAAACGCTCGGTGTAATGAGTGTCGTAAAGAGCCCAGTCATAGACACCTCCTCCGGCTATCCCGTAATGGAAGGCTTCGGAATGGTCCATCACCAGAAGGGCCGTCATCGTCCCGCCGAATGAGAATCCTTCGACCCCGATCTTGTCTCCCTGCACATAAGGCAGGGACTGAAGGTACTCTGCCCACTCCACGAAATCACTGACCTCGACCTCGGAAAGACGGCCGTAGATCATGTCCAGACCCTTCCTTCCGTTATGGCCGGAAGCCCTGCAGTCGGCAACGATTTCGATGATTCCGTTGGCCGCATACCAGTCATAGCGGCGGCTGCCCGCCCAGGAATCACTGACCATCGGGGTGTCAGGACCGCCGTAGATGTCCATGTGCACAGGGTACTTCTTACCCGGATCGAAAGATTCCGGATAGCAGACAAGGGCAGGGAGGGTGAAACCGTCCCTGGTGGTCATCGTGATGAGTTGCGGAAGGTTCATCGACCCGAGATCCATGCCATCTGCCGAATCGGCGACCTTGAAAGAACGGGAAGGTTTTCCGACATCGAATATCCAGAGCTGGTCAGGGACATTGCAGCGGCTGATTGAGGCTGCGGCATATTTCCGTGACGGAGAAAGCTTGACCCGCGAGACATGATACTGCGGGTGTGAGACTGCCTTGACCTCACCTTTACGGACCGAGTAGAGGGCGGAACTGACTCTCGAATCCCGCTCGGCGACAAAGAAGACAGTGGCCCCGGTTCCGTCAGGATTCTTCTTCATCCGGCTTTCGTCCACATCCAGAAGGGACATCCTCCAGTTCGGGCCGTCGGTCAGCCTTGTGAATATGGCCCCGTCATAGGAGAGGTAATAGATCTGCTGCCAGGAGGTCTCGAAGGATCTGACCATGTAGAGTCCATCCTTGCCGAAGAGCATCCCGTCGATCCAGTCCAGCCAGGTGTCATATTCCTCATGATAGATGCACTTGCGGCTCCCGTCCTCTGGGCTGACGGCGTAGAGGTCAAGCCTGTTCTGGGTGCGGGGCTCGCGCTGGACGAAGAAGAACCGGCTGTCGGCGCCCCAGAACGGTGTACCGAAGTACTGGTCCTCGTTCTCGTCGAAGTCAGCCCAGGTGACGGACGAAGTCTCCACATCGGCGATGCCGATGCGTACCTTCGGGTTGTTGTCGCCGCACTTTGGATAGCGGGTCATCCTGACCGAGCCGCCAGTCGGAGAGACTCCCTCGAGAGGAACTGCTGCACCGGCCTTCTGGGTGTAGGACAGCCCCATACCGCTGCGGTCATAGTCTTCCGGGTATGACGAATATATCGGGAAAACCGGGACCTCCGCATTGTCGAAACGGTAGAAGCCGATTTTCCTCGAATCCGGAGACCACCAGAATGCGCGGTAGCGGGTAGGGCGACCTAAAATCTCTTCATAATAGACCCAGGAAGCATAGCCGTTCAGAATCGTGGCCGAGCCGTCGTCGGTCAGCCTGACTTCCTTGCCCGTGGCCACCTCGGCGACCCAGAGGTCATTATCCCTGGTGAATGCGATCCGGCTTCCGTCCGGAGAGAGTGTCGGATTGGACGAACCTTCCGGGACGAAGGGAAGCTGTGTTTCGATCTCGGTGAAGAAGTCGCCTTCAGCAAGGTCTTTCGTCCCGACATTGAGGACTTTGTCCTTTTCTGAACCTTTGCTGGAGATAGCGAGTTCTTCTTCCCCGACCCATTTCCATGCTTTTGGGAAATCCTGGCCGGTCTGTGCGAAGGCGCAGACTGAGCCCGCGATGCAGAGCGCTGTCATAAGGACCTTGGTATTCAGTGGCATATTCTTTATCATATTCAGTGACATATTCAGTGGCATATTCATTTACATATTCAATCGGAGTTCACTTTCATGGCCTTTTGGCGGGATTGCATCAGTCATCGAAACACTCGTCCCTGAAGTTGACCAGCCAGAGTCTGTCCACGGCGCGGGTGACTGCCGTGTAGAGCCATTTGAGGTCGTCCACCGTCAGCTCATCCTGCCAGGCTCTTGTGACAGGTGATCGCATTGGCATATTTCAGCTGCAGGGCATTGTAGAACGGATCCTCACGCACTGCTTCATAACGTTTCTTCTTGGATCTGATGTCCGAATAGTCCGCGTCGACCCCCTGATAGAGATTGTTCTGCTGCTCGTAGGTCAGGGATGCGGCCTCGGAGTCCAAGGTGTCGAGACAGACTTTCGCCACGAATTCCGCATCGTCATAATCCGGGAAAGAGAGACGGGCGTCGGCGAAATTCAGGCCGTAGCGCTCCTCGTAGTTGCGGATCGAGACAAGCTTTGCCATGTCTCCGTTGGCGATGTAGTCCATCCCCGGGACATCCTTGACGAACTGGTAGCAATTCTTCACTATCATCAGTTTCTCGCCTTTCACCAGCCTGTCCTCGTCAAAGAAGACCTGGTTGCGGATGCCTGCATTGTAGCGGTTGGCCCTTTTGTTGGAGCGGCAGAGGACTATCGTATCATCCTTCGAATAGTCGGTGTAGTAGGACTGGTTCAGGGAATCGATCAGCTCTCCCCCGCCGATCCGGACGACATCGCCGAAGCCTTCCGTACGGAGCCCGAGCATGTCGGGTGTGAAAAGTTCCTGGCCATAAGGGTCCGAAGAGATGAGTTCCCTCAGACGGGTTGCATTGTAGAGGATTCCCGATTCCTGCTGCTGGCGGACCACTTCCGAGAGCGTGCACCAGACCACTCCCCCGAATGAGTCCATATACTCGCTATTCAGGGCAGGCGAAACATCCATCCCGACTGGAGGCAGCTGGGCTGAATCGCCTATCAGGATGAGCCGGCAGTCATTGCCGTTCCTCACGAAGGTGACCAGGTCGCGGAGAAGGTCTCCTGTACCGAAACTCGCAGAGCCCTGACCCCTTGTGTCATCGATGCCGATGAGCGAAGCCTCATCCACAATGAAAAGCTTGTGACTCATCTTGTTGGGAATCATGCTGAACTGGCCGAAACCGTCATCTCCCACCGATTTCTGGCGATAGATGCTCTTGTGGATGGTTCTGGCAGGTTTTCCCGAATATGATGAAAGAACCTTGGCAGCCCTGCCCGTCGGGGCCATCAGGAAACAGATTTCTTCCCTCTCCTCGGGCTTCCGCGGATCGGGAACGGGACGCAGCACGTCCAGGGCGGCGATCACTGCCGAGATTGCGGAAGTCTTTCCCGTTCCGGCATAACCGTTGACAACGAGGATGTCCGCATCGTCCCCGGTGATGAAACCGGCCAGGACACGGAAGAGTTCATCCTGGTCGGAAGTCGGCACATAAGGGAAATGTTCCCGGAAAAGATTATGGAAATATGCAGCCCTTTCCATCAGCGATTCCGGTTGAGTCTTCGCCCGGTGACCATCATCAGGACGGCAAGGACAGGATAGATTTCTACACGGCCGAGGAACATGTTGATGGTATAGAGAATCTTCGCAGCGGCCGGCTCCGAAGCATAGTTGCTGAACGTTCCCAGGTCATACAGGGAGGCTCCGATGTTGGAAATCGAGGACAAGGTGCCGTAGAGGGCATGTATGCCGTTGCCGTTCACCATCATTCCGGCTGCGACCGAGAAGAGCATGGCAAAGATGTACATCGAGATGTACATGATGTGCGGCGAGAGGTCTTGCTCCCTGATGATACGGCCATTGACCCTTACCTCGTTCACGGAAGTGGGATGGAGGACATTCTTCATGTGGTTGACAATCGACTTCACAAGAAGCACGAAACGGTCGATCTTGATACCTCCGCAGGTCGACCCGGCCATACCGCAGATCAGTCCCACGAACATCAGCATCGCAGATGGAAGCATCGGCCAGACACTGTTGTCGGAGATAGCAAATCCGGTGGTCGTGACGAAACTGACCACATGGAAGGACGCCGACAGAAGACTCCGTCCCCAGGTCTGCTCCACTCCATTCACCTTGAGGGAGACGGTCACGATCAGGCTTGCAATGGCAATCATGATCATGAAGCATCTGAATATCTCGTTCTTCAGCGGGCGGACAGAGCGCATGACAAAGCACATGAACAGAATTCCGAAATGCACCGAACTGCAGATCATGAAGAACATCGTGATCAAGTCCACAGCCACCGAATCGAAGGCTCCGATGGAAAGGTTCCTGGTGCTGAAGCCTCCGGTGGAGACGACGCTCATCGCATGGCAGATGGCATCGAAAGGCCCCATTCCGGCAAGCAGATAGCACAGGAAGGCGGCAGCAGTGATTCCGAAATACACCCAGGCGAAGATGTTCACGGTCTTGTTTGTCCTCGACCGGTACTCGTACTTCGACAGGGACGAGAGCTCCATGTTGGTCAGACGGAGTTTCATCTGGGTGGAACCGGGGATGACCAGAAGGAGGAAGACAACTACTCCCAGACCTCCGATGAAATGGGTCGAGGCCCTCCAGAAAAGAAGGCTGTCCGGAAGGGATTCCACGTCTTCCAGAATCGTCGATCCGGTGGTCGTGTAGCCGGAAACACTTTCAAACCAAGCGTTTACGATTGTGAAAGGGCCTCCCCACAGAGCATAGGGAAGCATTCCGAAGAGGAAGGACAGCAACCAGGACAGGACAATGATCATATATCCCTCCTGCGTCGAGATGGCAGAGTGTTTCCTCACGAATATGAAAGGGAACACACCGACCACAAAGGTGATGATGAAACTGATTGTCAGAGCCGCAAGGGCACTGTCATTGCCCCTCGAGACAGAGACCAGAATGGACAGGAACATGAACAGCGCACTGACGAGCAATGCGTAGCCGACATTCCTGGATATCACCTGAATCTTCATATTCAGTTCCCCTTATCGTTTTCTACCGCCTTCAGCTTTGCCTTGAGGTCTGCGACTCTCTTGCGGAGCTGCTTGTTCTCCACTGCCAGCTGAAGGATGCCCTCGTTGAGCTCGGCCAGTTCGTCGTCCCCTTCGAAGGTATAGTTGTACTTGCGGTCGTAAGCCCTGTAGTCATTGAGTCCCTCGAGCATCCTGTAGATCGGGTTGACGTAGTAGGCAAGGATGAAGAAAAGCAGCATCAGGACCAGCAGGAGACCCACTCCGACTGCAACGGCTCCCGGGATGATGCTCCTGTAGAATCCCCTCTCGAAAGTTGCCGAGTTCTTCCTGAGGTCATCGTAGACAGCGGCTGTCAGCACGTCGATGTAGGAATTCAGCCTCCTGAACTGGGGCTGCAGCCTCTCGAAATACCAGGAACGGGTGTCGATGAAATCGGAACTGAGCACATCCTTCAGCTCGAGCGAGGTGAGCATGAAGGCCGAATAGGCGTACACCACGGAGTCGGTCAGGGGCTGCATCTTGACATCGATGAGAGACTGCTTCAGGGAATCGCACTGGCTCATGAATTCTTCCTGACGGAAGTCCGGAAGAGTGCCGCTGATGTCATCCCCGATCACAGCCAGAAGATCGTGATTGTACTGGGCGCTCAATTCGGAGAGTTTCTGGGCGGAGTTTATGCTTCGGACATTGTCGGCGATAAGGTCGGACACATAGCTGCTCATCCTGCTGTACTCCATGATGGAGATGAAGCTGGACACTAGCAGGGTGATGGCTATCGCCGAGAGGCTCAGAGTCAGTTTGGCCTTCATCGACAGCTTCCTTTCCCTTATCATTTCCTTTAGTTTCCTGGTCATTTGCGGACTTTTGAATGGACAACGATTTGTATCAAAGAAACAAATATAAGGAAAAAATGGTATCTTTGACCAAAACGAGCCACTCCACAATCCCACAAAGATGAATTATCCTGTCATAACCGCTGTTCTGCTGACTGTCTCCATCGCAGCCCTTGCCGCTCTGGCCATCAACATATTCAGATCAGCCTCCCGCATCAGGAGGCAGGAAGAAAGTTTCTCCGATGAGAAAGGACGTCTCGCCGGCGAGGCGGACGCGCTGAGGCAGGAAGTGATGAGACTCAGCAACGAGAAGACTGCCCTTGAAAGCACCCTGAAGGCAAGGAATGAATATGAAGAATTACGCCTGGCCGAGAAGGAAGCCGCCCTCCAGGCGCAGAAGGAGCAGCACGAGAAGGACCTTGAGAACATGAAGGATGCCTTCAAGGCACTTTCCGCCGAGAACAGCAGCGCTTTCCGCAAGCAGAGCGCGGAATCCATCTCGGAACTTCTGAAGCCGATCCAGGAGAAGTTCTCCGAGTTCGACAGGTCGGTCAGGGAATCCCAGAAGGAAAATGCAGTCAGGAATGAAGCCCTCAGGGTGAGCATCGAAGACGTGATGAAACAGTCTCAGACAATCGGGAATGAGGCGAAGAACCTGGCCAATGCCCTGACCGGCTACTCCAAGGTCCAGGGAGACTTCGGAGAGATGCTGCTGACTGATGTGCTGAAGAATGCCGGGCTGACCGAAGGAATCCATTTCTTCACCCAGAGCGTGATGACGGACAGGGACGGTCACGAAATCAAAAGCGAAGACGGCAGGACGATGATTCCCGACGTGATGGTCTGCTATCCTGACGACACGATCGTGATCATCGACTCGAAGGTGAGCCTGAAGGCCTACCAGAATTATTTCAATTCCGAGTCGGCAGAAGATCGCATCCGCTTTGCCAAGGAGCATGCCGAAAGCGTAAGGAACCATGTCAACGAACTGAAAGCCAAGGACTACGCCTCCTATCTCCCGGAAGGCAAACGGAAGGTTGCCTACAACATCATGTTCATTCCGATAGAAGGCGCATTCAGACTGATGCTGGAGGTGGAGCCGACGCTCTGGCAGGCCGCCAAGGACAACAATGTCCTGATCGTCAGCCAGATGACGCTCATTATCGTGCTCAACATGATCCAGATGGCATGGAAGCAGGCCGACCAGGAAAAGAACATCGCCAATGTCTACAGGACCGCGGAGGAACTGATGGGCCAGCTGAACGGATGGATGAGCAGTTTCGAGACCGTGGGAATCTGTCTCGAAAAGGCCACGGAAGCCTTCGGCAACAGCAGGAAGAAGCTTTGCGATTCCAATCAGAGCGTCATCAGGAAGATCCAGAAACTGGAGAACCTGAAACTCGCACCGAAACGGTCCAGGGCGAAAGTTCGCGCCGGGGCCAGGAAGACCGGTCCGGAATCGATAATCCCCCAGTCATTCCTGACCGGGGGACATGAAGATCCTGCAACGGAAGAAGAGGATTAATACTCCTTGATCATCACGTTCCTGTAGCTGACGTGGTCACCGTGCTCCTGGAGCAGGATGTGACCTTTGGCGTGGTTGCCGAAGTTCTCCCAGTCACGGTACTTGCTGTAGGCGACCAGAGCGTTGAACATCTGATTGTTGCGCTCATATTCGACGACCTTGACCCCGTTGAGCCAGTGCTCTACATGATTGCCGCGCACCTTGACCCAGGCGGTGTTCCATCCGTACTTGTCAAGCGGAGCGGAGGCCTTGTCGGCCGGAATCAGATCGTAGAGTGAAGCCAGGGTGCGGTTGCCCTTGACACCGAGTTTCGCATCCGGATGCAGTTCATCGTCCAGAATCTGAAACTCGCAGCCGATGGCGGAAGCGTCCACAACGTTGTAGAGGTCCGGACGGACAAAGTACTTGATACCGCTGTTGGCTCCGGGAGTCAGCATGAAATCGACTGAGAGCCAGAAATTTTCATACTGCCCGACCGTGACGATGTCACCACCGCCCACAGATTCGCCGCCACCCTCTGCACAGACATGCAAGGTTCCGTCGATAATTTTCCATCCGATTTCGGGGAAGGTCTCTGCCTTTGCGCTTTTCCAGCCTTCGGTGGTCTTGCCGTCAAAGAGAAGGACCCAGCCGTCAGCTGCCATCTTTTCAGAAAGCACATTCGGCTCGGGACAAGGCTCGAAGAATTCTTCTTCCGCTGCAGGCGCCTTGCCGCAGCAGCCTGAAAGGGCAATGCCGATGATTGCCGAAAGTGAGGCAATGCCGATTTTTCTCATATTCATGATGCAATGATTTCTACAGGACATAATACTCCTCCCATCCCTTGCGAGGCGGCATGCCTGTCAGGAGGGCGTTTGCGAACGGATTGTCGATGATCTCCCCGCTTGCACGGTCGAACCTGAATGTGGTGTTGAGACGCTGGGCGATGACACCGAGATTCATCACCTGGCACATCACGCCGGCCTTTTCGAACGGTGAGTGGGCCTTCTCCTCGCCGAGGATGGCATTGAAGAAGTTGATGTAGTGGTTGTAGTGGTAGTCCTCAGGCACTCCAGGGAGCTTGCCGGCAGCCTCCATCTCGCGATGGACCTCGTCAGGAATGATCCGCAGGGTGGACGAATGGGAGCCTCCCTTGAAGATCAGGTCGTCCGAATAGATGACCTTGCCTGGATTGAGACTGGTAGGGACATAGGCCTGTCCGTTGACCGTAGGCACGTCCGAAGCCTCGCTCGTTCCATAGAATGAAGGGAGTTCAGGGAAATTGTTCACTCCGTCGTACCAGTTCATCTCACATGCCGGCTTGCCTTTCCTGCGAGGGAACTTGAAGTTGATCGTGGAAGCCATCGGGAAGAAATAGTCATTGTGGCCTTCTGCTTTCTTCATGCCTACTTCGGTCGGAAGGCCCAGCTCGAGGAACTCATGGCAGGTGTCGAACAGGTGGGCTCCCCAGTCACCGAGAGCTCCCATTCCGAAATCGTACCAGCAGCGCCAGTTGCCCTCATCGAACTTCTTGCTGTAGTCATGATAGGCGGCCTGCATCAGCCACACGTCCCAGTCGATGGTCTCAGGCATAGGATCGGCATCCGGGAACTTCCTGATGCCGGTATCGAAGCCGTGCCAGCGTCTCGCTCCGTTCATGTGGACATCGATCTTGTGGACATTCTTGATGATTCCGGCATCCACCCAGGCCTTGAACTGGAAATAATTCTGTCCTGAATGGCCCTGGTTGCCCATCTGGGTGACAACCTCCGGATGAGCCTTGGCTGCATCGATGAGTAGCTGGTTCTCGTGGAAGGTCCTTGTCATAGGCTTCTCGCAATACACATGCTTGCCTTCCTTGATTGCGCGCATCGCAATCGGGAAATGCGAGAAATCAGGTGTCGAGACAAGCACAGCCTCGAAAGCCGAGCCCATCTCGTCGAACATCTTGCGGAAATCCTTGAACTGCTTTGCCTCCGGGAACATTCCCATCACTTCCCTTGTGTGGGGCGCACCCATGTTCACGTCACAGATAGCCACGACATTGGCCATTCCGGTCTTGGCCACTTCCCTGGCATTCTCATTGCCCCTGTGGCCGATTCCGACCAGGGCAAGATTGATCTTGCGGCCTGCGCCCTTGCTTTCCTTGCGGATCTTTGCCGAAGCGTCGAAAGCGCCGAACGGATCCACAGCGATGGCAGCGGCACCCAGGCCGGCCGTCTTTAGAAAATCTCTTCTGTTTATCATATTCCGAAACTGGATTGGTTATTAGCAAAAAAAGGATGACAACCGTCACTGACGCAAGTCCCGCAATTGCGAAACTTGACACACAAATATAGCAATAATTAACGTCATTTTTTATCTTTGCGAAGGGAATATGTCCCGTCAAACCACTAAAAGACACGTGAAAATGACCGATCTGTTCGACATCAAAGGAAAGATAGCCGTCATGACTGGCTCGACCGGAGTCCTCGGCAAAGGAATAGCGTCCTACCTGGCATCCCAAGGCTGCACGATGCTCCTGCTCTGCCGCGAGCAATCCAAGGACAAGGCTGAAGCGATTGTGGAAGCTATCAGGGAGGAAGGCGGCAAGGCAGCCTTCCATGTTGCCGATGCCCTCGACAAGGCAGCCCTGGAGGCCGTCTGCGACAGCATAATGAATGAATATGGGAGGGTGGACATCCTCCTCAACGCCGCCGGAGGCAACATGGCGAAAGCCAATGTCTCTCCCGACCAGACAATCTTCGACATGGACATCGAGGCGATGAGGGCGGTCGTGGACCTCAACATATTCGGAACCCTGATTCCGACGATGGTCTTCGCGAAAGGAATGGTCGAGCACGGAGGCAGCATCGTCAATTTCTGCTCCGAATCCACTTTCAGGCCCCTGACCAGAGTCGCCGGCTACGGCATCGCAAAAGCCGGAGTGGGAAGCTGGACGAAGTGGCTCGCAGCCGAACTGGCAACGAAATTCGGAGAGAAGCTGAGGGTCAACGGAATAGCTCCGGGCTTCATCCTGACCAACCAGAACAGAACTCTGCTGACCAATCCGGACGGAAGCCTCACCGACAGGTCACGGAAGATCATCGCGCACACTCCGATCGGCCGCTTCGTCGAGCCTGAAGAGCTGCTGGGCACAATACACTATCTTGTCAGCGATGCATCCAAGGCCGTCACGGGCACGATCAGCGTTGTCGACGGAGGTTTCGAATCATTCACAATCTGAGACTGCAGGATGATACACAAGACAAGGCTTGCGATGAGATGGTACGGTCCCCAGGACCCTGTCTCCCTTTCCGACATCCTGCAGGCAGGAGCCACGGAGGTAGTCACAGCTCTGCATCACATCCCCAACGGGGAGGTCTGGAGCATCGAAGAAATCCGCCGCCGGCAGGAAGAGGTGCGCAAGGGCGGACTCGAATGGACGGTGGTCGAGAGTGTTCCCGTGCACGAAAAGATCAAGACCCGTGAAAGCGGTTGCGAGCGCTACATAGCCAACTACATCTCCACGGTCAGGAATCTCGCCGCCTGCGGCATCCGCACGATCACCTACAACTTCATGCCTGTCCTCGACTGGACCAGGACGGACCTCGAATATGTCATGCCGGACGGCAGCCAGGCCCTTCGCTACGAAAGGGCGGCAGTGGTCGCCTTCGACATATTCATACTCAGGCGTCCCGGGGCTGCCGATGAATATTCAGACGCCCAGATCCGCAAGGCGGAAGCCCTCTTCCTGTCGATGGATGACAGTCAGAAGGAGAGACTCACCCGCAACATCATAGCCGGGCTGCCGGGAAGCGAGGAAAGTTTCACACTTGAACAGTTCCAGGCTGAGCTGGACCGCTACCGGGACATCGGAGAGGAAGAGCTTCGCGCCAATCTCATCCATTTCCTGAAGCAGGTCTGCCCGGTCTGCGACGAGACAGGATGCAGGATGGTCATCCACCCGGACGACCCGCCTTACCCTCTGTTCGGGCTTCCGAGGATAATGTCCACTGCTGAAGACTTCCGCAAGCTGGTCAGCGCAGTTCCGAACCCTTCCAACGGCCTTAATCTCTGTACCGGAAGCCTCGGGGTCAGGGAGGACAACGACCTGCCGGCAATGCTGAAGGAATTCGGAGACCGGACAGACTTCGTCCACATCAGGAGCACAAAGCGCGACGAGGAGGGCAACTTCTACGAGGCCAACCTCCTGGAGGGGGATGTTCCTGTGTACGAGATGGTCAGGACCCTGGTGGAGGTACAGCAGGAAAGGGGCTGCAGCATAGTCCTGCGCCCGGATCACGGACACAGGATGTGCGACGACCTACACCGCAGGTCCAATCCGGGATATTCACTCTACGGCCGATTGCGCTCCCTGGCCGAGCTGAGGGGTATCGAGCACGCAGTCATCATGTCGATGTACGGAAGCGGAGAAGGAGAATAGATTCCGACGTTCCTGGCGGGCTGTCATATTCCCAGAATCTCCCTGAGACCGGCAGCATCCGAGAAGATGAAATCGTGCGGAATGTCGCGTCCGCCCCTGGAGCGCCAGTCGGCGAGGGCGAAAGAGATTCCGGCCGAACGGGCGCAGAGGGAGTCCGAAGCCATGTCACCGATGTAGATGCAGTCTTCTTTCCGGACTTCCCGGCCCGAAGAGGAGGCGAGTTCCATGAACCTCAGGAGAGGGTCCGGAGCAGGCTTGGAGCGAGGTGTGTCCCCTGCACAGACTATGTGGTCGATGTGCCTGGTAAGGACGGCGGATTCCGGGTCGAGTTCCATCTCCCTTCTGGAGCGCGATGTCACGAAACCGGTCACTGCGCCATTCTTCTTCACCTCGGCGATGAGTTCCAGCATTCCCCCGAAGGGTACGATCAGATGCCTCAGGGCAACGAAACGCTCCTCCCATTCATGCCAGAAACGGGACTCGTCGGGGTAACCGAGCATCCCGCCGACCTTCTCGCTGGGCACTCCGAAATACGGGTAGGCCTCTTCGTAGGTCATTTCCCTGCCCATCAGGTCGCGGACGGTGCTGATCAGGGAACGGATGCCGGTTGTTTCAGTGTCGACTATTGTTCCGTCGATGTCGAAGATGCAGTACTTGTAGTTCATTTCGTTTCGGGGATTGGCATCAGAGGATGTTGAGAGACTGTTCGCGGATCTTTTCGAGTTCGTCCTTCATCCGCACGACGAGTTTCTGGATGCCGGAATGGTTGGCCTTGGAACCGGTAGTGTTGATCTCACGGCCCATTTCCTGGATGATGAAGCCGAGCTTGCGGCCAGGGAAAGGCTCGGAATCGATCGTGTCCAGAAAGTACCTGCAGTGCTGGCGGAGACGGACCTTCTCCTCGTTGATGTCCAGTTTCTCGAGATAGAAGACAAGTTCCTGCTCGAAGCGGGACGGGTCGACCTTCTGCCTCAGCTCGCCGAGATTCTTCATCAGCTTCTCCCGGACGGCATCGATCCTCTCCTGCTCCAGGGCCTCGACCTGGTCTTCAAGTTCCATAATCGTCGCAACCCTGGAGGTCACATCCCGGTAGAGGGCCTCTCCTTCCTTCGCGCGGTAGTCGTTGACAGCATCGAGGGCTTCCTCGACGGCCTTGGCCACCAGAGGCCAGTTCTCTTCGGTGATGATGTCGGCCTTCCTGGTGTCGATGACATCCGGAAACCTGAGCACGGAAGACAGAATCGCCCCGAAGGAACCGTCACGGGAATAGCCCTCCTTGTCCGAGCAGGCTTCCTCGACCTGACGGAAGTATTCGTCGAAAAGTTCGCGGTTGAGGGTCTTGGCAGCCTCTCCCGCCTTCGGTTCCCAGCCCATGAAGAGGTCGATAGTGCCTCTGGTGAGCGATTCGGTGATCCTGCGCCTCACAATAAGTTCCTTGTCCTTGGGGAGCAGCGGAGACTTGATGTTGGCATCCGAATTCTTCCCGTTGAGAGTTCTGATTTCGATGGTGAGTTTACCTCCTTCGAGGTTGGCCTCAGCCTTGCCGTAGCCAGTCATTGACTTGATCATATTCAAAAAATCTTATATCCGGACCGGGATTGTACCATGCTGATCCCGTTTCCGCGTCAAAATTACGAAATGTTTTGTAAATTTGCAGTTTGTACAAACATTGAAAGAATTCAAAGATGGTAGAAGAAGGCAAAAACGCTCCTGTACAGGAGCCCCGCAAACTGAATTTCCTAGAAGAAATCATAGAATCGGACCTCAAAGCCGGCAAGTTCGACTCGATAATCACCCGTTTCCCTCCGGAACCGAACGGTTATCTTCATCTGGGACATGCCAAGAGCATCTGCATAAACTTCGGCCTTGCGCAGAAATACGGCGGCAAGACCAATCTCCGTTTCGACGACACCAATCCTACCAAGGAGGACACCGAATATGTCGATTCGATCAAGGAGGACATCAGGTGGATGGGTTTCAGCTGGGAGAACGAGAGATATGCCTCAGACTACTTCGACCAGCTCTACGAGTGGGCAGAGCAGATGATCCGCAACGGACAGGCCTATGTCGACGACCAGACCCAGGAGGAAATCAGCAAAGGCCGCGGTACCATCGACAGGCCGGGAACCGAAAGCCCGTACAGGAACCGCAGCGTAGAGGAGAACCTCAGGATATTCAGGGAGATGAAGGCAGGGAAATATGCCGACGGGGAGAAAGTTCTCCGCGCCAAGATCGACATGGCTTCTCCGAACATGATGTTCCGTGACCCTATCCTCTACAGGATCAAGCACGCCAGCCACCACCGCACCGGCGACAAGTGGTGCATCTATCCGATGTACGACTACACCCACGGCCAGTGTGACTCCATCGAGAAGATCACCCACTCTATCTGCACCCTCGAATTCGATGTCCACAGACCTCTCTACGACTGGTTCATCCAGACCCTCGGCATCTATCCGAGCCATCAGTATGAATTCGCAAGGCTCAACCTGACATACACCCTGATGAGCAAGAGAAAGCTTCTCGAGCTCGTCCAGAAGGGGCTGGTCAGCGGCTGGGACGATCCCCGCATGCCAACCCTCTGCGGAGTCCGCAGGAGGGGCTACACCGCCGAAGCCCTGAAGATGTTCTGCGAGAAGATCGGCGTCTCGAAGCGCGACCAGATGATGGACATCCAGCTTCTGGAATGGTGCGTACGCCAGGACCTCAACGCAAGGTCCAACCGCTACATGGTCGTCCAGAAGCCTCTCAAGGTCACTCTCACCAACTGGGAGCCCGGCAAGGTAGAATGGTTTGACTGCCCGCTCAATCCGGCAGATCCGGAAGGAGCCACCAGGAAGGTGCCTTTCACCGGGGAACTGTACATCGAGCGTGACGACTTCATGGAGGAGGCTCCGAAGAAGTTCTTCAGGCTAAAACCAGACGGAGAGGTGCGCCTCAAGTACACCTACATCATCAGATGCAACGAGGTGGTCAAGGATGAGAACGGCGAGGTCGTCGAGCTCAGGTGCACCTACGATCCTTCCACCAGGCCAGGCTGCGGTGAATGGAGATCCGTCAAGGGAACTATCCACTGGGTGTCGACTGAATATGCCAGGGCCATCACCATCCGCAACTACGACCGTCTCTTCCTGAAGGAGGACATGAACTCCATTCCTGAGGACAAGGACTACAAGGATTACCTCAATCCGGAATCCCTCACCCTGGGCAAGGGATTGGCAGAGCCTGCACTGCTGGAAGACAAGTCAGGCATCGCCGTCCAGTTCGAGCGTACAGGCTACTACATCATCGACAAGGACAGCGCCGGGGACAACGTCATATTCAACAAGACTACCTCACTCAAGGACTCCTACCGTCCGGAATAGCGCCTTCCCTGTATGAATCTGCCGTTGTTCATAGCAGGAAGATACCTGTTCGCGAAGAAGTCCCACAATGTGATCAACATCATCTCCGCGATCAGCTGCATCGGAATGGCTGTGGGCACTGCTGCCCTGATCATCATCCTGTCAGTCTACAACGGATTCGAGAACCTCGTCAGTTCGATGGTCAGCGACATCGAACCGGACCTTCTGGTCACTCCGGCGAAGGGGAAGGTCTTCATCCCGGAAGGTGAAGTCTTCGACTGGATGGACAGCAACGGGGACTTCAGCGAAGTCTGCCACATCCTTCAGGAGAATGTCTTCATCGACTACGAAGACAATCAGGGCATAGCCCTGGCCAGAGGAGTGGACGCGGGGTATGAAACGGATTCCCCGCTTGCATCGAGGATTGTCCTGGGCCAGTTCTCGCTCCACAAGGGAGACCTGCCGCAGATGGTGGCCGGAGCCGGCGTCGCCCAGAGGCTCGGAATCAATCCGGCCTTCCTGTCTTCGGCGACAGTCTATTTCCCGGCAAGGGACAGGAACATCTCCCTTTCCAACCCGGCCGCCTCGGTCGAATCCATCCGGATGAGACCGTCAGGAGTGTTCAATGTCAACCAGAGTACATCCAGCGACCTTGTCATCCTGCCACTTGAGGAGATGAGAAAACTCCTTGGCTACGATAAAGAGGTTTCGGGAATAGAAATCCGCCTCCATGACACCGGCAGGAAGGCCATCAGAAAGGCGAGGGCCGAACTCGAGGAAAGACTCGGCCCGGACTTCAGGGTGCTCGACCGGGTGAGGCAGAATCCGTCCCTTTACAAGATGATGCGCTACGAGAAGGCGGCTGTATTCCTCATCCTGATATTCGTTATCATCATCATTGCGTTCAACATCTTCGGAAGTCTCACCATGCTCATCATTGAGAAGAAGGAAGACATCGAGACTTTCCGCAGTCTGGGAGCGGAGGACAGGCTGGTGAACAGGATATTCACCCTGGAAGGCTGGCTTATCTCCCTGCTTGGTCTTGCAGCCGGTCTGGTGGTCGGGACCGCGGTTGCCCTCATTCAGCAGCACTTCGGAATAGTAAAAATCCCGGGCAGCTTCATGGTGGAAGCCTACCCGGTGATTCTGAAGGTCCAGGACATCGGCCTGACCGTCCTCTGCGTGGCCGCAATCGGCTACATCATGGCAGTCATTCCGGTGAAAAGGAATCTAAAGTCTTGAAAGGCTGACCTCGTCGGAAGTGCCGTCAGAAGCAACCACCCTGAACACATCCGTGTCCTCCTTGAGCTTCAAGCCGCTGAAAGTCCAGACCACTCCGGTCGGATCGTCAGGGGATGTCTTCCTGGAGACCTGACGGCCATTATGGTAAAGTGTCAGACTCATGGCGTTGCTGTAGACCTTGATTGAAAACTCCTTCCCGCGCGGATGCCTGAGGAGTCTCCTGCCGGTGATGTAAACCGTGGTCTCATCCTTGTTCCACATCGACTTGTAGAGGTAGAAGACATCCTTTCTGGTCTGACGGTCACGGGTCACCAGGCCCTTGTCGGACATGTTCCATCGGTTCTCGTCGACGGTGAAATGTTCCCCGTCCGAGGAATCCTCGAAACCTTCGCGCAAGCCGGCCACAGGGTAATCGAAGAGAGGTCCAACAGCTGTGAAACCCAGCCATGGCATGGCAGCGACCTGGGCCGCATGAGCCTCATGGAGGAGGTTGCCATATTCCTCGAAATGCCTTGCCTCATCGGATGGGTCGCGCTTCAGGTCCTTGTGGTTCCAGGTGTGGCAGAAGGGATTGATTCCGGCAGCATATTCAGAGACAGCCACAGGTCCAGCCCACTTGCGGCCGACCCTGTCGAGAGCCTCCCTGAAACCGCCGAACTCGCGTGGAGTCTTGTTCCATCCGTAAGAAAGATTCTGGGAACAATAGTCGGCCTGCAGCTGAGGATAGCCTGGAAGGCCGAGCTCGGTGTCATCGGAAAAGCCCACAAGACGCACAGGATCCATTTCCTTGACAATCTCATAGAGCACCCCGGTCTGTTCGACAACCTTTTCGGTGTCGAGCTCTCCCTGGAATGAGGAGGAGTTGGTCCACTCGTCAAGTCCGCTCCACATGCCCCAGAAGACTATGCTGGGGTGATTATACAGGGATGATACCATCTCTGTCATCTGCTGCTGGATGTTGTTGAAATAGTTCTGACGCGCATTGACCCCGCAGACATTCACCCACGGAATCTCGGTCTGGACCACAAGACCCAGGGAATCGCAGAGCTGGTAGGCCAGATCGTTGTGGGGATAGCTGGCGAGGCGCACGAAATTGGCTCCCAGTTCCCTGACCGTGGAGTAATCCGCACGGAAATCGGAAGCATCCATCGCAAGAGCCTTCCCTTCCATGTCCTGATACAGGCTGACCCCGCGCAGGGGATAAGGCTTTCCGTTAAGCAGGAAACCCTTCTTGGGATCCAGTTCGAAATAGCGGTAGCCGATCTTCGTGTCGGCGATGTCAAGCATCCTCTTGCCCTTGAACAGTTCGATCCGGACAGTGTAGAGATAAGGATCCTTCACCCCATCCCAGAAATGAAGCCCGGTGAGAAAGAAGTCATGGCTGAATTCATATTCAGAATATGCCTTCACGTAGAGTTCCCTGTCGGCCTGGTAGGCAAGAACCCCGTCTGGCTCGAGGAGCTGGACCCGGACCATGATTTTGGTCTCCGTCCTGCTCGGATTGCAGATTTTTGCCCGCACATTGGTAGTCACCTTGTTCGGACCGACCTCAGGCGTCTCGACCCGAAGCCTGTACTGGCCATATTCCTCGGGGCTGAGGTACAGATCCTCCATCTTCAGAAGCCAGACCTGACCGTGAAGTCCCCCGTTCCTGTTGAAATCGGAAGAGACAGGAGCCATGGAAAGGTTCTCCCCGTTGTTGCAGATGACCTCGACCTTGTTGATTCCCTCGACCATGGACTCGTTGATCTTGACCGGGAAAGGAGTGTAGCCTCCCTTGTGGTTGGCAAGCACGACTCCGTTGACCCTGACCTTGCAGGACTGAGCGGCGCCCTCGAAGTACAGGTAATGGTCCACCTGGGTGTCCTTAACCTCGAATTCAGTGCGGTAGAAGGCATCTCCGCGATAGTAACTGTCCGGATTGCCTTCCGAAGCATTGCAGCAATGGGGAAGTTTCACTTGCTGGAAAGTCTTGCCGTCCTTGCTGAATTCCCAGTCCTCGAGCCTCTGCTGGGAGAAACCGCGAATCTGGGCAGAAGAAGGCAGAAGGGAAAGAAAGATGGCCGCTGCCGCGAAAAGAGAAGATCTTAAGTTCATTGTCTGGTCAGTAGTTTGAATCATTGAATATGTCACTTGCCGTCACGGCCATCATTCACGGTCCCGCACGGGTCCGACCCGGAGATTGCCGGCGCTGAGCCCCCAGCAGTAGTTCTGCACGATCGGGACAGGCACGCCGTCAAGGTTGGCGACATAGTAGGCATCCTCCATAAGGGTGTGCGAATGACCGCCCACGATGATGTCCACATTCCGGGTGTCCCTCGCAAGGACAGGATCGATAAAAGCCCCTCCTGTGAAGCCTATGTGGGTAAGGGCGATCACCAGATCGCAGCCCAGTTCCTCCTTCAGGTAAGAGGCCCACTTGTTGACCACCTCGGCATTGTCGAAACGCCGGATGCTGACGGAGACCGCCTTGGACACCAGAGTCGTCAGGTCAGGAGCGAGTCCGATGATGCCGATTTTCATCCCGGCTCTTCGGAGCACCGCATAAGGACGGACATATTCACCGAGCTCGGTCGCCGAGAAGTCATAGTTGGCGCAGACTACAGGACACTTGAGCGAGGAAAGCCTGCGCGCAAGTTCCGGAATCCCGTTGTCGAACTCAT
>SFMU01000006.1 GCA_004552965.1 Bacteroidales bacterium
TAGAGGCTGTCATTATGCCGGCTGAAGGAAGTTTCACTGAAGAAAGGAGCTGACAGAAGTTCTCCGGGGCCGTTTCCAATCATGACAAAATCCCCAAGATAGGCCAATGATGGATACCCGAACATCTTGACAGATCTGTCCTGCCCTTGCTGGGAGACAAAGAGAATAGAGTCCTTCAACTTGATATCTCTCAAGCCGGGAAGATCCAAAGGCACCTTGGTGGATTCAATGACCGTGCAATGCTCGGGGAAATCCCTCACATAGGTCACATCACTAAAAGTCAAAGTCCTGTCTTCATCTCTACAACTGACGAGAAACAAGAGCAGAAGAAGACAAATCAACGAATGCTTTACGTTCATAATCAATGATTTATAGAAAATTAATGTTCGACTATATGTGGTCATAGCAAAAGTAAGTATTATCCACCAAAAAGCATATGTCCAAAAGTACATTTATTTCAGGGCTCTGTTTGCAATAAAAAACAAAATCACGATATTTCCGCCGAATCAATAATTACCGGCTTTATGAAAAAGTCTATCATTTCTTCTATCACCTTGCTTGCTATCATTTTAGCATGTTACCCGTCATTCCCCAAGAATGAGAAAGACATCCTTATTCAAGCCAACATTGAAGCACTGGCGGACGAAGAAGGGGCTGTGATAGTATGCGACTTTGACAAAGCAGGCTACCTTTCAAATCGGGCGACATGGCAGTAAACGGGAAGAAAACAGCCCTCCTCATCTTTGCGACGTTAATCGCTTTCGCGGCAGGATGTGGAAAGTCTGACTGGAAAGACAGTTCTGCCATCCGGATCAAATTGGACGTGGATTCGCTTCTCAACGGGACGTCAGTCTCAATCAATGACATCTTTCAGGAGATTCAATTGGTTTGTCTGGACTCTTCAGACATGATATCGAATTCCGTTTACTCGGGACACAACCACTACACCTTCGACGGAGAGTACTTTTATGTTCTGGACGAGAAATCCTTCACGATACATGTATTCGACTCACACGGTAAATTTGTCCATTCCAGCAGCAAAAAAGGAAGAGGGCCAGGCGAGTTCACAATGGCAACCAAGATTTGCTACAATGCGGATCTGAACACGATAGATGTACTCAATCCCATCGGGAAAATTTATCATTTCAGGACAAAAACGCTGGAATATGTCTCCACATTGGACATAAAGGGCAAAGATCTTCAAGCCATTCACGATTTTGTACCGACAAGAAGCGGATACCTGCTCTATTCGAACACTCTGGATGAACGAATCTGGCACTATGATTCGGAGAACAGAATAGCAAACCCGTGCGGAATAAGGTTACCTGAATATTTGAGCATTTACTTCTACGCCCAGGATAGATTCTACTCAATGGGAGAGTCCGTCCAGACATTCAGGGCATTCGATGGAAAATGCTTCAATCTGGATTCTTCATTGAATGTCAGAACATCACTTGTTTGGGATTTCGGCAAACGGAGTGCACAGCTAAAGGCAATTCCGGAACTACCATCGGCCAGAGAGTATCATGGATTTCTGATGGATTATTCCGACAACCACGTAGCGGCATTCAATGACATCAAGTGCATCGACAGGACTTTGATAGCAAACGTCATCTACAAAAGAAATCTCCACACCATCGTCTATAATCTCGCGTCGAATCAAGCGAAGATGTTCTTGAAGACAGAAGAAGGACTGCCCTTGGTTTGCGGCCTGGTTTACGACAACTCCATGATGCTTCTTGTCGATTCGCACATGCTTCCAGAATTCATAAGCACAGAAGTTCTCGACGAAGTCTCCGTCAGGGAATACCAGAAAGCCACATCAACCGGAAACATGGCAATTATCCGCTACGGCCGCAGCGGAGTGAAACCGTAACCGCGGGCCTGAAGTGCTTCAATCAGTTCGGGAAGCCGGTCGTAGAACTTGTCCGTGCGCTCCGGATCCGTACCGAGATGAATCAACATGATGTGGCCGTTCAGGCCTTTCGGGTCCGAAGACTCACATTTGAAAATCTTTTCCATGATGAAGTCACTGCTGTAGTAGTTCTTCATCGAAGGCGTCGTGTAGTCGCCATTGGTTGAAGTCCCCGGAGTGTAGTTGACAACCTGAAGGCCAAGCAGGCGCGCCCATGACGACACCACATCATTGTAGTGCTCGTACGGAGGCATGAACAGAGGAGCATCCTCGACCCCGGCCCTGCGCAGAAGAGCAAAACTCTTGAACATGTCATCATTGAATCCGGTCCTGGTCACGCTCATCGAATCCGGCTTGCCCCAAGGGAAGTAGAGCAGATGACCGTAACTGTGGCTCCCGACATAATGACCGGCCCTGACGAGTTTGCGGACGATCCTGGGATACTTCTCGAAAAACTCCCCGGTAAAGAAAAAATAGCCCCGGATGTTGTACTTGTCCAGCGCCGAAAGGATGGCTTCGGCGCCATCTGCCTTGTCGGCGGCGGTAAAGGCAAAATCGATGTGACGCACGGAAGGGTCGGTGCGGACAATTCCCCCGGCATGGGAAACATCGCGTCCGGAAGCCCCGGAGCCTGTTTCTGAATATTCAGACGCGTGCCCTTCCTTTTCGTACCACGACAGAGGGAAGGTCAGGCTGGCGGTGCCGTCCATTGTCGGCTCGTTGGTCGAATAGTCATGGGTGCTGTCGTGGTAGACGATGTCGCCGGGCTGCACATCCATATAGTTCACTCCGCCATCCATGCTCACCCCGAGAAGATTTCCGAATATGGTGGAATACACCGGCCCGTCCACCAGCCCGCCCGTAGTGTTGCCAAGTCCCATGCGCGGGATGAAAGAATGAGGCTGGGTCGGATAGACTCCTCCCTTGGGCAGTTCCACAATCATGCTCACTCCCCAAGGGTTACAGCCCAGGAGCCAGTCGCGCAAAGCTCCTTCCATCTCCTGGTAAGTATTGTCACCGGTCATCTGGCGGTAGAGAATGCACTGGGTGAGCATTGCTGTCGTCAGGTTGTTGCTGCACCATATTCCCGGAATACCGAAGAGGAAAGGATGGTCCTTGCCGCGCTGCCAGACTCTCTCGATGCCGGTGCGGACGTTGCGAAGGAATTCCTCAGACACCTTCCCGCCGGTCTGTGACGCAAGGTGGCAATGCCCCATATTCATGAAAGGATACCACTGGTAGTGACGGGCGCTGTCCGCTCCCATCCAAGGAGTCACGACTTCCTTGCGACCATATTCGATTGCATCAGAGAGGTATTTGCGGTCTCCCGTCCTGCGGTAAAGTTCGAAGGCGGCAAGTTCCATGTCGTCCGCCCAGTTCTCCTCCTCATAGATGTATGGAGAGAGAACCGAGGCTGTCTGGCAGCAACCAGGCTTGGCAACTCCGGCATCGTAGGCAGCCTTAGCCTTTGCACCGACCTTCGCCGCCAGTTCAGGGTAGAAAGGTGCCAGTACCTCGGAACCCAGGGCGAAACAGGAGGCGAACTTGCCTGCGGTGCTGGCGATTCCGGTGGTCCTGTTCTTCAGTCCGGTCTTTCCCCTCTGCTGAGGTTCCCCCGAACAGTACCAGACCGGTCGCTCCATGCCCTTCCCCCAGCCGTAGTCAGCGCGCTCCTTGCTGGGAAGCCGCATCCCGACGTGGTCCCTGTCATCTGCAATCTGGTTGTACATCTCCCCCGGCTCGGGGTTCATCTTGTCAAGCCACAGAAGCCCCCACCGGATCTCGTCCACGATGTCCGGAATGCCGTTGGAGCCCGGTGCTCCGTCGGTGCGGTACTCGTCCCCGAAGGCCTCGGGATTGCTCTTGTAGGCAAACATCATCTGGTAAATCGCATTGGCAGAGGTTGTGGTGTACTGCAGGCAGTCAGAGGCATCATGCCAGCCCCCTATGACATCCAGATGGGTACTGTCCTTCGCAGGATCGGGATGTCCGACAATGATGGCGTCGTGGGTGTGGCAGCTGTCACGAAGGAACGGATTCCAGCCGCAGCGCTGCTGACGCATGTAGTTGAGCACGAAATCAGCGGCCCCGTCGTAGACACCCGCCCCCACAGGGAACACCTCGGACTCGGTGACAAGCATTTTTCCGTTCCCGGCAGTTTTTGAATATGCCCGTACACGACAGGCACGGCAGCTTCCTCCCTCAGCCCGCAGCCCCTTCTCGATCCGGCTCAAGCCCTCAGCCCGGGACTCACTGACGTTCCCCTTCCGAGGCTCCTGGCCGATTCCTTTCCCACTATCAATACCGTTCCCCTTCCGGTCCTCCTGCCCGAGAGCGCTGAAGTCCAGCCGGCAAGTTGTCCTGAGTTCTCCCAAGGCCCCCATGTGGCGGACCTCCGAAGACTTGAAAACGACTTTGCCGGTGAAGGCATCCACCACCTCGAACCGGACGACCTCCACCTGTTCGTTGCTGACGAACACCGCCACCTTTGTGGAATTGGGAATATAGCCAAGCTGGTTGATGCGGATCCACGACCCGGCCGATGCCGTGATGCCGACAGCCATGGCAGCGGCTGTCAAAAAGAGATGTCTGGAAATACTCATATCAGATGTATGTCATTCAAATCAGTGTCAGTCATTGAGTGTAAATATAATTATTCCCCGCCAAATATTCCCGGAATTTTCTAATTTTGCCGGGAAGTACGGGAATATATTCACGACAAACGGTGCCCCCGCGCGCGCCGGCATATTCATCAATCAGATCATGAAGGACTACAGAACAGGCAACGGCTACGATGTCCATGCATTGAAAAATGGGCTGAAAATGTGGCTCTGCGGCATTCAGATTCCGTGCGAAATGGGATTCGTGGCTCATTCGGACGGGGATGTGGCCATCCACGCTCTGTGCGACGCCCTGCTCGGAGCCGCCGCGCTAGGAGACATCGGGTATCATTTTCCGGACAGCGATCCGCGTTTCAAAGGAATCGACAGCAAGAGACTTCTCGCAGAAGTTGTCCGTCTGATCGGCGAGAAAGGCTATCAGGTGGGCAATGCGGATGTCACGATTGCTCTCCAGGCACCGAAACTCCGCCCTCACATCGACACGATGAGAAAGACTCTCGCCGAGGTGATGGGAGTAGAGATCGACCGGGTGTCCGTGAAGGCGACCACAACCGAGCGGCTAGGCTTCGTCGGTCGGGGAGAAGGCTGCGAAGTCTGGGCCAGTGCCAGCATATTCAAAGAACTGTAAGACACCGATAAAGTACCGGAAGAGATGTCAGCATATTCAGTCATTGCCACAGTGTTGGCCTATTTTGCGGCGATGTTCGCCATTTCGTGGGTGTCGTCCAGGAACAATGACAATTCGGGATTCTTCAATGGCGGAAGAAAGGCGCCGTGGTGGCTGGTCGCCATCGCCATGATCGGTGCGCCGATGTCGGGAGTGACTTTCGTTTCCGTGCCTGGGATGGTCGGAGGCGGCACCGGGATGGGCTATATGCAGATGGTGCTGGGATTCTTCGTGGGATATCTGGTCATCGCCTTTGTGCTGACGCCTGTCTTCTTCAGGATGAACATGGTTTCGATCTACCAGTATCTTGATGAGCGGTTCGGGATGTCTTCCCACAAGACCGGAGCCTGGTTCTTCTTCATTTCGAAGATACTCGGGGCGGCCGTGAGGCTGTTTCTGGTCTGCGTCACCCTCCAGCTGATGGTGTTCGGGCCGCTCGGGCTTCCGTTCATCGTGAACGTTCTTGTGTGCATGGGGATTGTCCTTGTGTACACTTTCCGGGGCGGGGTGAAGTCCGTGATCTGGACCGATGCGCTCAAGACCATCTGCATGATCGTGTCGATCGTGCTGGCGATGGTGTTCATCTCGCGGAATCTCGGGATGGACTTCAAGGCGATGGCCGGGGCGATCCGCGACAGTTCATATTCAAGAATATTCTTTTTCGACGACGTGAATCATCCTGAATATTTCTGGAAGCAGTTCCTCGCCGGAGTGTTCACCGTGATAGCGATGACGGGACTTGACCAGGACATGATGCAGCGGACGCTCAGCAGCAGGAATGCCCGGGATTCGAGGAAGAACCTTATCACAAGCGGTCTGTTGCAGATTCCCGTCATATTCCTTTTCCTTTGCCTGGGAGCCCTGCTCCATATGTTTGCAGACGCAAATGGCATCGCCCAGACCGGTGACAGGCTGTTCCCGGCCGTTGCGACCAGCCCCCTGCTGCCGTCCGTCGTGGGTGTGCTCTTCACAATCGGGCTGGTGTCCTGCGCGTTCTCGGCGGGAGGCTCGGCCTTGACAGCTTTGACCACTTCATTCACGGTCGACATCATCGGGACAAAGGGGAAGAGCGAAGAGGAAGTGTCCGCGCTGAGAAAAAAGGTGCACCTGGGGATGGCGCTTCTGATGGGCATCGCCATATTCATGTTCCATCTGCTGGGCACGGACAGCGTTATCGATGCCGTCTACAAGCTCGCGAGCTACACTTACGGGCCGATTCTGGGCATGTTCGTCTTCGGCCTTTGCTGCAGAAAACAGGTCCGCGACAGGTTCGTGCCCATCGTCGCCGTGGCCGCGCCTGTCCTGAGTTTCATCCTGCAGGCCAACTCCGAGCGCTGGTTCGGGGGCTACCAGTTCAGCTACGAGCTTCTGCTGGTCAATGCAGGGCTGACCGTTCTGGGTCTCTGCCTCCTCATTGTACGCGGGAAGGAAGCCCGGAAGTGACAATTTCCGAGGCAAAGAGAAGAAAAATTGAAAATATTTTTGAATATTCGAAAATAATCCATACCTTTGCCAACCCATTCCGAAAGGAGTTGTTGGAACTGATATTGAGATATGGTGTAATGGTAGCACTACAGATTCTGGCTCTGTCAGTGAGGGTTCGAGTCCTTCTATCTCAACAAAGGCACGGAAAAGCCGCAAAGGATCCGTGCTTTTTTCTTGAAACGCGGCGGGGTAGCTCAGCTGGCTAGAGCGTCGGATTCATAATCCGGAGGTCGTGGGATCATGCCCCACCCCCGCTACAACACGGATCAAAGACCGGAGGACGGAAGTCTGCCGGTCTTTTCTGTTATATCCTTCTGGATATTCATTTATCTGACGCCTGTGAAAACACTTTGACGCAGGTTTTTTCGGGGATATCTTGCACAAGGAAAATAATCTTTCTATCTTTGTACGACATCATTGTACGTAAGACAATTAATTCGCGATATGGCTAACGCATTTCACTATTCAATCGGCAGAAAGCTGATCCAGGCAGTAAGCGGAGCATTCCTCATCGTCTTCCTGCTTCTCCACAGCACAATCAACTTCTTTTCTGTAATCGACACTTTCACCGGCAGCTTCGGGGCTGCAGACGGACTTTTCCAGAAAGGTTGTGAGTTCATGGCTCTGCCAATTGTCACCGTGATGGTTCCGATCCTTGCTCTCGGTTTCATTATCCACATTGCCTACGGCATCTACATCTCCGCCCTCAACATCAAGGCGCGCGGAGGTCTCTGCCGTTACGAAAGCAAGAGTGTCGCCGCAGCAGACTCCTGGGCAGCAAAGAACATGCTGGTTCTCGGCATCATCGTGCTCGGCATCCTCGCTTTCCATCTTACCCATTTCTGGGCCGAGATGCAGCTCGCAATGTTTACCGGGGCTGAGGAAGGCAATCCTTACGAACTCCTTACCCTGACCTTCGGGAAGTGGTGGGTTCTGGTCATCTACATCATCTGGTTCCTCGCTGTGTGGTTCCACCTGTGCCACGGCTTCTGGAGCATGTTCCAGACAGTCGGCTGGAACAACCAGACATGGTTCAAGAGATTGAAGGTCATCGGTATTATCGTCGCCACCCTGATTTGCGCAATGTTCGTTGCAGTTGCAGTAAACGCATTCATTCAGGCATAAGACAGAAACTAGAACAATACTGAGGTTGACCTTGAAAAAATTTCAAAGGTCAACCTTTTTCGCATATAAAAAGACGGTCTATCACAGTTAAGTAAAATGAACGACAAAATCCCCTACAAGATTTATCTTTCCGAAGATGAAATCCCAAAGCAATGGTACAACGTGCGCGCTGACATGAAGGTCAAGCCTGCACCGCTTCTCAACCCGGCAAACGGCCAGCCTCTCAAACCGGAGGAGCTGGAACCGATATTCTGCAAAGAACTCATCAGACAGGAGTTCGACAATGACACGAAATGGATCGATATCCCGGAGGAGGTACTCAACTTCTACAAGATGTACCGTCCTTCTCCGCTGGTGCACGCGACCTTCCTCGAGAAGGCTCTCGACACTCCCGCCAGGATATTCTACAAATTCGAAGGCAACAACACCTCAGGCAGCCACAAGCTCAACTCCGCCATCGCCCAGGTCTATTATGCCAAGCAACAGGGACTTAAAGGAGTTACCACAGAGACCGGTGCCGGTCAGTGGGGCACTGCCCTGTCCATGGCCTGCGCCTATTTCGGGCTTGACTGTCAGGTCTACATGGTCAAATGCTCCTACGAGCAGAAGCCTTTCCGCCGGGAAGTGATGCGCACCTACGGTGCCAAAGTGACCCCTTCTCCAAGTGAGACCACTGCTGTCGGAAGGAAGATTCTTGCCGAGCATCCGGGCACTACAGGTTCTCTTGGATGCGCCATCTCCGAAGCCGTCGAGGCTGCTCTCACCCAGGAGGGTTACCGCTACCAGCTCGGATCGGTGCTCAGCCAGGTTCTCCTGCACCAGACAATCATCGGTCTGGAGGCGCAGAAGGCCATGAAGAAATATGACATCAAGCCGGACATCCTGATCGGCTGCACGGGAGGCGGTTCAAACCTCGGTGGTTTCGCCACACCGTTCATCGGCGAGATGCTCCGCGGTGAGGCCGACTACAAGATCATCGCTGCCGAACCGGCGTCCTGCCCTTCCTTCACCAAGGGAGTGTTCGCCTACGATTTCTGCGACACCGGAAGGATCTGCCCTCTGGCAAAGATGTACACCCTTGGAAGTCAGTTCATTCCTTCATCCAACCATGCCGGCGGACTCCGTTTCCACGGAATGAGCCCGGTCCTCTCGCAGCTTTACCACGACGGTGTGTTCGAATGCCGCTCGGTGATCCAGACCGACGTGTTCCAGGCAGCCGAGACCTTTGCCCGCGCAGAAGGAATACTCCCTGCACCTGAAAGCAGCCATGCCATCAAGATTGCCATCGATGAAGCGCTGAAGTGCAAGGAGACCGGTGAGGCCAAGACCATCGTCTTCAATCTTTCCGGCACAGGCTATTTCGATCTCATGGCCTACGGCAAATTCAATGACGGAACCATGGGAGACATTCTCCCGACTGATGAAGAGCTGAAAGGCTGCTTCGAAAGACTCCCTAAAGTCGGAAACGAATAAACTTCGGACTTCCGCCGAGGGATGGCAGGACGGTACCGGCAGATTGACCGGACCGGAAAGCCTCTTCAGAGTCTGCTGAATGCGGACATTGTAAACCTGACATAAAATCAAGAAATTGAAAAAGTCCATAACTATGAAGATTGCACTCACCCTTGCCGCCCTGGTGGCTTGGGTGAGTTTGTCTGCTCAGACAAAAACGATTCAAGGAACGGTCTATGACGAGAACGGAATCGGCATGGTTGGAGTTGCAGTCTACGACGAAGCCGACTTGGCCGGGGGTGTGATCACCGATGACAAGGGCCGGTTCGCCATAGAGGTTTCTTCCACCTGCAAGGAACTCCGTGCATCCTTCATGGGCTACATGCTTGAGATTGTCCCGCTGGACAAAGCTTCCAAGATCAGGATGAAGCCGGACACCCAGAGCATCCAGGAGACTGTCGTCACCGGTATATTCACAAGAAAAAAGGACAGTTTCACCGGGTCTGTCCAGACTATTTCCTCGGAAGACATCAAGCGTGTGAGCAACCAGAACCTGATTCAGTCCCTCAAGAACCTTGACCCATCCCTTCTCGTGCTCGAGAATCTGGAGCAGGGTTCGAATCCTAACTCGGTGGCGAACATCCAGATGCGAGGCGCCTCGACCCTCGATGCCGAGACGACCAGTCTCAAGAGTGGCTACCTCAACTCGGGAAACACGCCTCTGATCATCCTGGACGGTTTTGAAACCACCCTGCAGAAGATGCAGGACATGGACATGAACAGGATCCAGAGCATTACCCTGCTCAAGGATGCATCGGCAAAGGCAATCTACGGTTCCAAGGGAGCTAACGGAGTGATTGTCATCGAGACGAAGGCATTGACAGGGGAACGCTCACAGATCACCTACACAGGAAGCCTTTCCATCGAAGCTCCTGACCTGACCAGCTACACTCTCTGCAACGCGCTTGAGAAACTCGAAGTGGAAAAGAGGGAAGGCTACTATGAGTCTGCATTCGATTCCGGTTCCTGGATTGCCGCCCAGCAGCTTTTCGAAGAAAGGTACAAGAGAGCGCTGGAAGGAGAGAGCACCTACTGGCTGTCCAAGCCTCTGCGCGTCGGTGTCGGCAACAAGCATTCGATCGGGATCGAGCTCGGCAGCAAAGAGCTCAAAGCGTTGGCGACCCTGTCCTACAACAATGTCGAAGGCGCGATGAAAGGCTCTGACAGGAACATCCTTTCCGGGGACGTGAACCTGTCGTACAGGCGTAACAGATGGACCTTCAGGAACATAATGAGCATCGCCAACATGAAGAGCAATGACTCCCCTTACGGGACATTCGACGAATATGCCCGGCTCAACCCGTATTACACACCATACGACGAAGATGGCAATCTGAAGAAGATCCTCTCTACAGGATCCTACAGCGCGGGCGGCTCATCCTGGGGTTACAGTTCGATGATTACGAACCCGATGTACAATGCCACTGTCGGCACGACCTCGACCTCAGGCTACCTCGACTTCACCGACAATTTCTACGCGGAGTACCAGCTTTCGGACGGAATCAAGGTTGTCGGCCGTTTCGGAATAGACACTCAGAGAAACCAGTACGAGGATTTCAAGCCGGCAGACCACACCGACTACGCCGATGCCTCCAGCGAGGACGACATAATCAGAAGGGGATGCTACAACATGACCAACGGCAGCTCGACAACTTTCTCGGGAGACTTGTCCGTGCAGTTCAACCACACCTTCGCAGACAGGCACGATGTCTTCGCGACCGGGCAGTACAACATCTCCCAGACAAAATACAGCGAAGTCACCAACTACACCGAGGGCTTCCCGAACAGCAACATGACGAACATCACGTTTGCCAGACAGTATCTCAAGGACGGGACTCCGACCGGAGGGGACGGTATCAACAGGAATCTGGGCGTGCTTCTGACTGCCGGTTACAGTTACGACAACCGCTACATGGTCGACGCGACCATCAAGGCAAGCGCGTCATCCGTGTTCGGTACTGACAACAAGTGGGGCACGTTCTGGAGTACCGGCCTTGCCTGGAACCTCCACAACGAAGCCTTTCTCTCATCTGCGGGCAACTGGTTGAAACTCCTGAAAATCAGGGGGTCCGTCGGTTCTTCCGGAAACCAGAACTTCGCCACCAACAGATCCATTCCGGTCTACTCCTACCTTCAGTCCTACTACCACGGATTCACCGGCGCCACTCTGGGCAACATGGAGAACCGAGACCTGAGATGGGAAGAGAAGATGGACTACAATGCCGGTGTGGATTTCAGGACCGAAAGGATCAACGCCACTCTCGACTTCTACATAGCAGACACCAGGAATCTGGTTTTCTCCCGGAGTCTGGTACCTTCCACCGGTTTCACCAGCGTGAGTGACAACATGGGTCTGGTCCGCAACAAGGGAGTGGAGCTGAGCATGAGCTATGAACTCTACAAGAGGGGCAGTTCGTACTTCAGCATATTCGGAAAAATCGCATTCAATGACAACAGGATAATGAAGATTTCCGATGCCCTGGAGAACTACAACAGGCTCCAGCAGGAGCAGGCTGAGCTGTCCGGATCCACCGCTCCGGTCATCCAGTACTACAACGGTGCGCCTCTGCATGCAATCTGGGCAGTCCCGTCACTGGGAATCAACCAGTTGGACGGCAAGGAAATCTATCTCGACAAGGACGGCAACATGACAAATGTCTGGAGCGCTTCGGACATGGTCAACTGCGGTTCGTCGGACCCTCTGTTCAATGGAAACTTCGGCTTCAACGGAGAGATCAAGGGAATCGGCGTCAGCATGGTCTTCACGACCTATGGCGGCGGCTACAAGTACAACACGACTCTTGTCGAGAAGGTTGAAGGCGCGAACCTGGACAACAATGTGGACAGAAGAATATTCGAAGGCAGGTGGTACCTTGGCGGTCCGAACAGCCCATACAACAATTCCTACAGCAACGGTGCCGTCACCACCCGGCCGACGACAAGGTTCGTCCAGAGGAACAATGTACTGAACATCTCCTCCGTTTCGGCATATTACGAGTTCCCATATTCACTGGTCTCAAAGATGCACCTCAACAGGCTGAGACTGACCCTCTATGCCAACGACCTGTACACTTTCTCTTCGATAAGGATCGAAAGAGGTACAAGCTATCCGTACGCGAGGACATTCTCGTTCTCCCTCACAACAACATTCTAGAAAGACGGACTATGAAAAGATATCTGATTATTCCGACAATCATTGCAACCTGCTGCCTGTGCGGTCTCTCCTCCTGTGACAAATGGCTGGAGGCGACATCGAGCAGCCAGATTTCCAAGGACAAGCTGTTCTCCAGCAGGAACGGGTTTCACGAAGCGCTGACTGGTGTCTATCTCGACATGGGATCGGCCTCCTGTTACGGCGAGAACTGTACCTGGTACGCCAACGAAATCACGGCTCTCAACTACACGACCGACAACTCCAGCAGTCTGGTGGCTCTGCAGAAGCACTACTACGGCTCAACGGTGGCCATGGACATCTTCACGCAGATCTGGAAAAGCTGCTACAACGTGATAGCGAATGCGAATGCCATCCTCGAAGAGCTCGACAAACGCAGGGATGTCATCACCAGTGACTATGAGTACAGTCTCATCAGGGGCGAACTTCTCGGCATCAGGGCATATGTCCATTTCGACCTGCTGAGAATGTACGGGCTCGGAAGATGGGACAACGGCAACGAGGGGAAGATGACTGTCCCGTACGTCACGGGATATTCGAAGGACGTGACTCCGCAGCTCTCATATTCAGAGACGGTGAAGCTGCTTGAGAAGGATGTGGCCGAGGCGCTTGAACTGCTCGCCGACGATCCTGTCACGGGCAACGCTCCGGAGAATTTCGAATCGACCCTGAACGCCGACCGCTACTGGAGCTATCGCTCACGGCACATGAACTATTATGCCGTCAAGGCTCTTTCCGCCAGGATCAACATGTGGAAAAGGGATTTCGACAAGGCAGAGGAGGACGCTTCGGAAGTGATAGACCATGCATTCGCGACCGGACTGGTCAGCTGGGTCAATGCCGATGCTATGGTCAAGGAAATCAGCAATGACCTGATCGACTGGACATTCTCCAGCGAGCATGTCTTCTCCCTGGAGATCACATCGCTCTACACCTATGTCTCTCAATTCTGGTACAGCAGCAATCCGTCGGTAAACGTGTCCCTGAAGACCGAGGAGGCCCTGTTCAGCCAGGCTGACGAAAATTTCGAAGAAGACATCCGTGGCAGGGCTCTCCTGCTGAAATACAATGCCAGCGGCTACACAAGCTACAAGTTCTACGGATCCACATCCTTTGCCAGCAAGTACAGGAACAGGATGCCGATGATCAGGATTTCCGAGATGTACCTCATACTGGCGGAGTGCCATTGCCGCAAGGCAGAATACGAAGAAGCCTTCGACTGTCTTGACGAAATCCGGGCGCACCGCGGCTACACGGATCCGATCGACAGGAACCTTCACCCTGAACCTGAGTACCTCCTCGAGTTCCTCAGGGAGACCCTGGGAGAAGGCCAGTCCTGCTTCATGCTGAAGAGGCTGCTGGCCGAGGACAATGAGGCTGCCGCCGGTTGCGGTGCCATGCTGGAAGATTTCGCAGGGAACACGATGTACCCTTACCCTACAGACGAAACCACTTATGGACGTGTACAGGAAAAATAGAAGGATGATGAAAAAGACAATCACGATAGCGATGGCGGCAGCGGTCTGCGTGCTTCTGGGGATGTTCACATCCTGCAGAAAGGATGAGGTCGATGCTTATGACCCCAAGGACTGCGCCGTCAATTTCAAGGCAAGGAACAACGCCTTCTCACTCAAAGGAATGAAGGAAGACACCAGAGATCTTTCGATTCCGGTCAACCTGGTAGGGCCTTCAGTGGACTACGACAGGGAGATCTCGCTCGAGATCGAAGACATGGAGGGTGTCCAGGGAAGGGACTTCCGCCTCAAGAGCGCATGCATCAAGGCGGGAGAACTCACCGGTTACATCGTCCTCAATGTGAACAGGCTGCAGGAAGGACAGAGCAGCCTGGACTGCAAGATCAGCATTGTCCCGAATGAATATTTCAGGGCGGGCATCCCGGCCTACCAGCAGAGCATCATCACATGGACCGAGCTCTACTCCAGACCTTCCCAGGAAGTCTGGAGGGCATGGTTCCTGTTCTTCTGCAATGGCTACAGCCAGAATCTCCACAAAGTAATCGTCGAGGCTCTCGGAGAAGAGACGGAGCACTACACCAACTCGACTCCGAAAGAGGAAGGGCAGATCAGGAAAATGCCGACCTGGTGGTATTCAGCATCAAGGGCTCTTTATGAATATGTGAAGAAACACGACGAGGAGAATCCGGATTCGCCGCTGATGCACAGCGAGGACTACGAATACTACTCTGGCTACACGATTCCTGTCGGAGAAGGCAAGAAGCCCGAGAAACTGCCGACAATCCTGGAAACATTGCTCATTTACTAGAGAAACATGAAGAAAGCGACAATAGCAGCAACCATAATCAGCCTTCTGCTTTTCCAATCCTGCTACAAGGATCTCAGCACGGAGGCTTCACTCGAGATTCCGGAGATCAGCATCGAAGGAATCGACAATTCGCTGACCATAGCTTTTGGCCAGACCATCTCATTTACGCCCACTGTGACCCAGGAAGGCAGGACGGAAGATGATTTCGAGTATCTCTGGGAAATGGACATCACTCCGCAGGCCATGTCCGGAAGGATGGAGCTCAGTACGGAAAAGGACCTCGAGATGAGGATCAGCAACACCCCCTCGGACAAGCCGTACACCATTTCCTTCAAGGCCACCGACAAGATCACCGGCCTGAGCAAGACCGTCGGCTGCAGACTCTATGTCGGATCCTCGCTGGGAGAGGGCCTTCTGGTAGCGCACACAAGGGACAACGGCGCCACTTCGGAATTCGACCTGGTCGCCAATGAATTCCTAACCTGGGGCTACACCGGCAAGGTCCGCTACACCCGCAATCTGTGGAGCCTTACCAACGAGGGCACTTTCGAAGGGAACGTCAACGACATGATAGAGATCTGCGACACCGACGGAGGAGTCTTCAACGAGAACAAGATCCTTGTCGGAACCGACGAGCACATCATCTCAATCGACCCGCTGACTTTCAAAGTCAAGTACATGGATGGGGCGAATTTCAACAACACCTCCGAAAGCAGCTTCCGGACCACTCTGTTCGGCCATGTGGGAGGTTACAGTTCCTACGCGGTAGTCAACGGAAAACTGTTCGGAATAATCTGCCACATCGACAACAAGTTCAGCGCCGTTGCCTTCAGCAAGGAGAAGAAGGATGTCTTCGGCCCGCACAACATAGGAAACGCCATGCTTGATCAGGGGAACCTGATGGCCTTCAATGAGGAAGACGGATTGTTCTACAACCTTGCCGGATGGCAGATAATGAACGGAGCGCTGTCGGAGATAACCAGCAACTTCGGATTCGACACAAACGGGGCGAAGAGCATTGCAGGCGGCGGGACCAAGGGCAACAGGCCTGCTCTGCTGGTGCGCAGCGCGGACGGCAAGTATCACATCTGCATCGCGTCCTTCGATACGGTCATTCCCGAAGTGACCCATTACCAGGTATCGGACGGAGACCTCGAGAACATGGTGGCGGCCGCATTCTGCGACAATGCCGACTTGATGTACTACACCAACGGCAAAGAGATATATGCCGTCCTGATGAGCGGTGGCAAGGCAACGACAAAGAAACTCTCCTGGAAGCCTGCTTCCGAGGATGAGACGATCACCGACATATTCCAATACCGTCAGGCATGGATGGGAACCCATCAGTACTATCTCTCGGACTATGAATTCCCGCTGGCCACGAACCGCCTCCAGATGGTGATCGTGACCTACAACGAAAAAACCGGGGAAGGAAAATTCTACCTCAGGCCCTACAACGTCAGCACAGGCCTCTTCACCTACAAGGACAACGGTTCCTATGGAGGATTCGGAAAGATTTCATCAATTGCACCACTATTCAAATAAATCATGAAAAACAGACTACTCTTGATTACACTTCTGTTCCTCAGCCTTGCACCCCTCTCGGATGCATCGCAGAAGGGAATATGGCCGTTCAGGAAGAAGGCCAAGGCCGCTGTGGAGCAGAAGGACACCACCCGGAAGGAAGACAAGTACGAGAAATTCTTCAGGAAGGAAAGCAAGAAGCAGGAAGGCTTCCTGACCGTGCACCTCAAGGAGGGCAAGGTTTATTTCGAGATTGACGATTCCCTTTTGGGAAGGGACCTCGTGATGGGCACTACGATACGTTCCATCAGCGACAACGAGAACGGAGTGGTAGGAGCGAAAAACGAACTTACCAGCATCACCTTCACCAAGGCAGACAGCACCATACAGCTCAGGGAACTCAGTTACGACTGTCTACCCGACACCAGACTGATGCAGGAAGCCCTTTCCCGCAGCCACACGGGGACAATTCTTGCGAATATGCCGATTGTCCAGCGCGGTCCGGACAGCACCTATGTCTTCGACATGACAGGGTTCTTCCTCTCCGGACACGAGAGGTTCAGCCCATTCCTCGACATTTCTGCCAACAAGTCGATGTACAATGTCAAGGAGAGCTTCAAGAAGAGCCTTTCCTTCATCGAGGATGTCAAGGCATTCGAGGACAATGCATCTGTGACCATGAGCCTGTCGTACACATATTCGATGACAGACATCGAAGGCCGTGAGGTCAGGAAGAATGTTCCGCTGACAGCCGAGATGACCTGCTCGATGCTGCTGCTTCCCGAGGAACCGTACCACCCTCGCGTCGCAGACCCGCGAATCGGCTATTTCTGGACTTGCCGGCAGCTGTTCGGATCGCAGACCGAGTCCTCCAGGCCGGTCTACCTGACCAACAGATGGAGACTGGAGCCTTCCGACACGGCAGCCTTCCGCCGCGGAGAAAAGGTGGAGCCGGTCAAGCCGATCGTGTTCTATGTCGACAGCACCTTCCCGGACTGGTGGAAACCGTACGTTAGGAATGCCGTCAACCAGTGGAGCAAGGTCTTTGAGGAAATCGGATTCAGGAACGCTGTCCAGGCAAAGGATTTCCCGGATGACGACCCCGAGTTCGACCCGGACAACATCAAATACAGCTGCATCCGCTATGCCCCTGTCGGCATCCAGAACGCCATGGGGCCTTCGTGGGTGGACCCTCGCAGCGGAGAGATCATCACCGCCTCGGTCTATGTCTATCACGACATCATCAGACTCCTCACCGACTGGATGTTCGTCCAGACCGCCCAGGCTGACGACCAGGTCCGCACCAGGTACATCCCTCAGGAGCTGATGGGAGATGCAATTGAATATGTCATCCGCCACGAAGTCGGCCACACCCTCGGCCTAATGCACAACATGAGCGGTTCCTATGTGATTCCGGTGGAGGACCTCCGCGATCCGGAAGCCTCCCACAGGCACGGGACCACGACATCGATCATGGACTACGCAAGGTTCAACTATGTAGCCCAGCCGGGCGACAAGGAAAGAGGCGTCAAGCTGACTCCGCCGGAATTCGGAGCCTACGACAGATGGGCCATCCGCTGGGGCTACCAGCCGGTCTTCGATGCGGACAACATGCAGGAAGAAGCCCGCATAACCTCCGGATGGATCACGGACTCCCTCACAAGGGCACCATACTACAGATACGGAATCCAGCAGGTCTACGGCATCCTGTTCGATCCGAGATGCCAGGTCGAGGATCTTGGGGACGATGTCCTCAAGGCGACCCGTTACGGCGTCTCGAACCTGAAGTACATCATGGAGAATTTCATGGACTGGATTGCAGACGAGGATGACCCCGAGTGCGAATTCCGTCAGGAGATCCTGACAGCCATCCTCAACCAGTATCTCCGCTACTACACCCATGTCATCAACAATGTGGGAGGTCTCTACCGCAACGAGGTCATTGCCGGAGACGGCAACAGGCGTTTCGAGAACATCCCGGGAGACCGCCAGAGGGAACTTCTGGACTACGCATTCCAGATGATGGAGGACGTCGGCTGGCTGGACAACCCGGCCGTGCTCGGACGCCTGCCGATGGTCGGAAAGCCTTCATCCGCAGTGAGAAGGGCGATGGAGAGCCGATTCTTCAACGTTCCGTTCCTCTGCGACAAGTCCGACGGAATCTCAACCGAGGAATTCAGTACCGCGGAGAGTCTCGATGCAGTGTTCGGCTATGTCTGGAAACCTACTCTCCAGGGCAGGAAACTCTCCGCTGAGCAGCGCACGATGGAGAAGAACTACATCGACCACATGATCGCCATGGCAGGATTCAGGAAGTCTGCTTCGGGCGGCAAGTCTTTCGCCGACCTGCATCAGGAGCGCTCCTGCTGCATGCTGGAAGACCTTCAGGGAGAGATAGCATATTCAGAGATTTCAGGCTTCGAATGGTTGCCGCGCAGTGTCATGAACCTCGGAGACTTCTCCGCATCGTCCGTGTACGCCGTCCTCAAAAGGGCTATGGACCTGATGAAGTCCAGGAAGGCTTCCGCCTCCTCTGAGGACAAGGCTCACTACGAACTGATGATCAAAAAAATCGAATTCGCGTTATGAAGCCAGGAAAACTGATCATTATCTGTCTGGCGGCGATGACAGTCTGCAGCCAGATGGACGCCAGGCCGAAGTGGAATCCTTTCCGCAAGCACAGGAAAGAGGCGGTTGAGGCGCCTGCACCGAAGCCGAAAAAGACGCCTCTGGAGAAGTTCCTCTCCAAGAAGAATCTGGAGTGCACGGGGGATGAGATCAAGCTGTACAAAGATGGGAAGAATCTTTTCCTTGAGATTCCGGACTCCCTCAAGGGACGCACGGTGATGCTGACCAGCACCGTTCTGGAGTCGTCTTCGCCATACATTACCAGAGGTACTGATGTCAGTCCGCTCACGACGACCTTCGAACTGGATTTCACCGACACGCTGGTTCTCCTGAAGCAGCCGGTGAGACTGGTCGACGTCAAGGATGGCGATGCCTCGATCCGCGATGCTCTCGCCGGCTCGAAAGCCCAGGCCATACACTTTGCCCTGCCGGTAAAATACAGGAGCAAGGACGGATCTTCGGTGATTGCCGATGCCGGTTCGCTTTTCACCACGGAAGGCGAAAAATCCGTCAGACTCTATGCCAAATACTTCAACCACAACAGGATAGCGGAACAGACCTGCAAGGACGAACTGACTCTCCTCCTCGGATTGAGGCATTTCGCGGGCAGTGTCGGAGTCGAGCGCGAACTGACTCACGACGTCACTACCGAGGGAAATTTCAAAGAGCAGGTCAGCGGGAAATACCTGACATCCCTGACTCTTCTCAAGCCCCGGAACATGCCGGTACGATTCTCGGACTCCAGGCTGGGAGTCTACAGTTTCGCCGTCTCACAGTTCAGCGCGACGGAAGGAGTGACCAGAAAGGCAGTCGCCAGAAGGTGGAACCTCGAGGACGGCCGGAAAATCAGGATCTACGTCGACACACTCATCAACCCTGTCTGGCAAAAAGCCATCAAGGAAGGCATCGAAGCATGGAACCCAGCATTCGAAAGGATCGGACTCGGTTCACCGATCGAGGTGACTCCTTATCCTGCGGACACTTCCTTCCATGCAGAAGACCCGATGGTCAGCCGCGTAACGGTCAGCACCGGCAAGGGCGAGAACATCCTCTGCTACACGAAGTACAGCCAGCTCACAGGCGAGATCCTTTCCGTCAACATCGACATCCCTGGCAATTACCTGGATGCAGTCCGGAAAGCTTCTTCATGGACGATAAGCGACGTGGACACCAGATACCAGACGTACAGCCTTTCTCCGGAAGCAGTTGCAGACGTGCTCAGGGCCGACATGATGAAGCATTTCGCACGCTGCCTGGGCGTGGGTCCGAACGCGGCTGGCAGCAGGGCATATTCGCCTTCCCAGCTCCGCGACCCTGACTTCACCCGGACCCATGGCATCACCGCCTCGGTCACCGACGGCGTGACCTTCAACTATCTGGCCCGCCCGGGCGACAGGGAAAGGGGTGTCGTCACCATCATCGACAGGATCGGGGAATATGACAAGTACGCCATCGAATGGATCTACTCGACCTTCCCTGAGGGCACGGACGAGGAAGCGGCACTCGACTCGCTGATCCGGTCAAAGGCCGACGGCGTGGAGTATGAATATGTCAGATTCCCGGGCGACAAGGAAGAAGCCTCCGACCCGAGAGGCTGCAAATGCGATCTGGGCAACGACCCCTTCGAGGCATATTCATCAAAAATGGAACACATAAGGTTCGCCGCCGCCAATGCTCCGGAATGGCTGAAGGACCCTGCTATCCCTGAGAGCTACCGGGAACTCTACATCGAATGGCTCTGGCTGGCGAAGTCGGAGGCCAGCTCCATCCTTTCGAGTCTCGTGGGCACCATAGAGACCCATGACCTGCGTGAGGGCAGAGGCAAGTATTCGTGCATCGACGGAGACATCCAGAGGAAGGCAGTGAAGACAATCCTTGAGAATTCCATCGTGACCGAATGGCTGACGACTCCGGAGCTGCGGGAAATCTCAGGCGCTATCAAAAAGGGAACGAGCATGGACAGAGCCAACGCCCTCTTCCTCTCCAAAGTGTTCTCGAAGGCCTACACGGTGGCGCTTTCGGAGGCCATCGCCGGCAGCACTTATCCGCTCGAAGACTATCTTTCCGATCTTGACAGGTACGCAATCGGCCAGCTGCGGGGCGGGACAATCCTGCCGGGTCAGGATCTGACGGCTGCCTTGTACATCAATAACCTCATCGGGAAATCCGGGACGCTCAAGGCCATATTCAAAGATGCCGTTTCAGACAAGGACTTCGCCGCGGCGCCAGCCTACGCAGAGCAGCTCTCTCCGGAGCCGACTTCCGCAGCGCCGAACCTCAATGGCGGTATCCCTCTTGAATATGTCGAAACGGTCGAAAGAGCCTCCTACCGCCATCTGCTCCGCGTCCGCGGCATTCTGGCAGAAGGCAAGGCCAGAGCCAAGGACTCATACACCAGGAACAGGTTCGACTATCTGCTGGGACTGATCGACAAGAGCATCAATGTAAAAGATAAACGGTAAAAACTTAACAATATCCAAACATCCAAAAAATGAAACGGTTATTATTATTCGCAGCAGCAGTTCTTGGAATGTTCGCTGCATTCTCCTGCCAGGAGAAGGAGGAAATCCTCACTCTCACTTCAACCACCTACACGGTTTCGAATGCCGGTTCGGTCCAGACTATCAGCTTCAATGCAAGCACGGATTGGACAATGGTCTCGGAAGCCGAATGGATCTCTCTTGACAAGACCTCCGGAATCGCAGGTCCTGCAACCGTAACCATGACCGTGGCAGCCAACACCGACTACGCTGACAGAAGCGCAAAGGTTGTCCTCACCATGGCCGACAAGATTACGGAATTCAAAGTCAACCAGACCGAACTCAAAGGCTTCGGCACTTCCGCTTCCCTTGAAATCGATGCCAAGGAGCAGGATGTCACTGTCGGAGTCAAGTCCAATGTCGAGTACACTGTCACCGTCGACGAGGATGCCAAGGACTGGATCGAGGTCGTAAAGACCAAGGCTGCTCCGACCGAGGGCACCATCGTCCTGCACGTCAGCGCCAACACAGGCCTTGCTCCTAGAACCGGAAAGTTCACGATCGCAGCCGACGGCACTTCACAGGACTATCAGATCATCCAGTCCGCAGAATACATCCCTGCATCCGAGGCTAGCGCACTCTACCTGAGAAACAGGCAGAGAGTCTATGACAACGCGAACTGGGAATTTACAGGATTCGGCCAGTTCGCCATCATCCTCAAGACCGAGGAGAACGAGGAAATCAGACTTGTCGTCAACAACGCCCGCAGAGATGGTGACTACAACGAACTCGGCATCGGTTCCGCCCTCATCGACGGTTCCTACGAGGTCGACGCAACAGCCACCAATGCCGACAAGACCTTCTCCATCAAGACCACTGACGGCCACGAGCTCTACTACACCACCATCCTCGCAGGCGAGAAGGAGATCAGCGTCATCGACGGTGAGATCAACATCTCAACCGCAGAGGACGGCACCGTCACAATCACCGCAATCCTCGTGGATGCAGCAGAGGCTCTCCACCGCTACAGCTACCAGGGCAAGATCGAAGTCGTAGACGCCTCCTACGGTGGCAACGCCGAAAGCCCTGCCTTCTACAACACCTACAACACTTACTACACCACAAAGGCCAACGAATGGGACGTCCAGATCTACATCAGCGAAGACGGCAAGAAGCCTGAGGAATATGTAAGATACGCCAGCATCCACTTCTTCGGCCCTGCAGGCGAAACCGACGGCAAGGAAATCCCTGAAGGCAAGTACACCCTTGCAGAGCTTGCAGCCGACGCGACATCTTCCTACCTCAACGGAATCACCATCGCCAACCCTATGACAATGAGCCTGTCCGTCTACACAGACGACAACAACGAGGCCTTCCCTGACTACAGCAAGGGCGGTTACATCACCGTCTCCAGGAACGACAACGGCACCTACAACTTCGAGTTTGACGTCACCCTCAAGGGAATGGGCTACAATGACATGTGGGAACTGGTCGAGACCGGCACCGTCATCGAATACAAGAAGACCCTCAAGGATGTCTATGTTCCTGAAAGCTATGTGGCAAACGTTCCTTGTCCAGACGGTGACTTCGTCGCTTCATCCGTATTCAGTTCCAAGTACATCGGAATGTGGTACGGTGACGCCATGGGGAACGGCGGCAACTCGTTTGTGTTCGGATTCTCCGGAGGCGCAATCAACAACAACTACGAGCTTTACCTCGGCCTCAACGCAAGCGGTGACTGGACCTTCGAGAAGAACTTCGCCGGCAAGTACTGCACCAACCCTATTCCTGCAGGGCGTTACGAGTTCTCTGCCGAAGGAGCAGTCAATTCGATCATTCCGGTGAAGTACGGAACAATGGTCTACTGCTATGTGAAGAACTACTACACCGGCACCCAGATGAATATCTGTGGCGGTTACATCGACATCGCAGCCGACAAGTTCACCTACAACCTCCAGCTAAAGGCGGGAGACAAAGTCTACACCATGACCGGATCGCACCCGGCTGAACTGTACTACTTCAGAGATTACTCATCAAGAGCAAAGAACCTCAAGCTCTACACCGTAGAATAATCCTCAAGCCCCGACAGGGGTAAAACCAACATAGAGAGAGTGACTGGAAGCCGATAGACTGACAGCCACTCTCTTTGTATCCATGGCAACGACTCCGAACCGGCAGGGCAGCCGCCTCCGGTGGAACTCCGTTCCGCTTCACTCCGGCCCCTCCCGCAATCCACTTCGCATAGCATTCCCGGAAAGAAGCTGAACTGTCGTGAATAATTCGTATATTTGGTGAATCACGCTCCTCACGTGGAGCAGACCACGATGATAAACCACATAGCGACACGACTTCCGGCAACTATCCTGTCAGCCGCCGTCCTCCTGCTCTCAACCTTTTCCTGCAACAAGGATGAGCCGGACGGCGGAAGTTCACCGACCCCGGTCCTGACCGACATGCAGGTCGTTCAGGGAGCCAGCACCGAATACCTTTCCTACCCGGCACAGTCTTCCTACGAAGAGGCTCTCAGAGGCGACAACCTTACCCTCAGCACTACCGTAAACGTCGCGACGGGCACATCCAACGCAGTTGCAAGATGGTATCTCATCGAGGACATCGGGCCTGACAAGGAAATATTCATGGAAGACGTCGGAGCCAGGGAGGGCGAAGCCGATTACACATCTTCAATCACCCTCACCGAAGAGCAGTTCACCGAACTGTTCCCTTCCGGCAAATTCAAGGAGCGCCATTTCTACTGCAAGTTCGCATTCAGATCTTCGGAGAGAGACATCAGCTCGGCGGTCTTCACCTCCGACACGATGACGATCTCTACAGGTCTGCCAGCCGAGCTCATGGTCCTGAGAATCGACACCGTCAACGGTGAAGAGCCCACCTGCGACTATGTGAGCCCGCCTCCGGGCAACAACGGAGCAGGCATCCGCAACTGCACCAAGGTCCCCGGGAGGCTCAAAGTTTCCCTCGCCGGGAAGGTTCTCTATGACAGCGGTGAATATGTCGCCGACCAGAGCGGCATGACCCTTAAGATCCGAGGAAACACTTCGGCATATTCAGCCCAGAAGCCATACAAGATCAAACTTCAGAAAAAGAAGGACCTGCTGTTCCGCGGAGATGATGAAACCTGCAAGGACAAGGAATGGGTGCTGATCAAAGGCTACGGGAACCTCAACACCCTCATCGGCCTGGAAGCCGTCAGGCATCTGGGCTTCAGCTGGGTCCCCGCAATGCAATATGTCAATGTCGTGGTGAATGACGACTACCGCGGACTGTACTGCCTGGTCGAGAGCTACAAGCGCAACCAGGAATGCCGCGTGGACATCGAGGAAAGGGGCTTTCTGATCGAAAAGGATGCCTACTGGTGGAACGAGGACCTGTATTTCGACACCAGCGGCTTCCCGAGCAACATGAAGTTCACGTTCAAATATCCCGATCCGGAAGACATCCAGACCGAACAGGTTCTCTACATCCAGGCCTATGTCAACAAGGCAGAAGAGGAGATCCGCAACGGGGGCGACTACGGCCAGTACATCGATCTGGAGTCCTTTGCAAGATGGATCCTGTTCCACGACATATTCGCAACCCTGGACTGCGCAGGTTCCAACCTCTATCTCGCAAAGAAAGACATGACCTCCAACTCAAAGCTGGAGATGCTCTCTCCGTGGGATTTCGACTCCATCTACTGGAACGGCACTTTCACCCAGTGCTGGAGCAACCAGCACATGTACTGGGCCTTCTACTACCCTGCCCTTCTGAGCAACCCGAACAATGCCTTTCTCGAGAAGTACAAGGCCGAGTGGAGCAGGGTCAGGGGGACAATAGGAGACCATATGGACAGGACAATAGGCGAGTTCGTGGAGAAATATGGGGATGCCATCAACCAGTCCAGGTACCTCAATGCCATGCGCTGGGGAGGAGGTTTTTCCGATTGCAACGACAACCTTGCCGACATGAATGGCTGGCTCAGGGACCGGGTCGGCTTCCTTGACTCCAACCTCACATCGATGAAGTGATCAACAACCAAATAACCAATCAGAAAAATGAAAAGAACTAACAATTTCCTTGTGATTGCCCTTGCCGCGAGCCTGCTGTTCCAGGCTTGCGCCAATCAGGAATCCGGCAGTTTCGAAGCGGTCAACCGCCAGGCTGCCCAAGAGTATCTGGAACCTATCAGACCTGCCTATGAAGGACGCAATCCTGCATGGAACGGTTTTGCCCGCAAGTTCCTCTATGCCCCGTCATTCGACTTCCCGAAGATGGACGGAGCCGTCTCCTACAAGTTCACCATCAAGGACACCCGTTCGGAGGCAACCTGGAGTTTCGAAGCAGACTCTCCGGATGCCAATCTTTCTCCGGTCTGGAACGACATCCATCCGGCTGACGTCCATCTGACAGTCGAAGCCATCGGTGCAGACGGAAAAGTGCTCGGAACAGTCGGAGAAAGGGATTTCCTGCGTGACTTCCCGTTCCAGGGACCTTACCCGGGGAAGGCCATGCCATATCGCGAGTCAGCGCTCAGGGCCGCCCTCTACACCCATAGGATGCCGGCAGTACAGAACTGGAAGAACCAGACTGTACCTGATCTCAGCTACTGCCTGAATGCCTACCCTTGCAAAATCATCGGAGCGACCATCCAGAACGAAGTTTTCATCGCCGAGCAAATCCCTGCCCTCAGGGAGGAGGCCCTCCAGATTGCCCGCAATGCCGCCACCTTCCTCATCAATTCAAGCCGTCCCGAGGGAGACCCTCTCGAGTTCTTCCCGCCGACCTTCTACGAGGATGAGGCACAGGCAGGAAGGGCCGACAACAAGGGTTGGGCCATGATGATGGAACCGACAAAAGCCGGAAATGGCTTCCTCGACCTGTTCAGGGCAACCGGAGACAGCCTCTATCTCGACAGGGCTCTCAAGATTGCAAACACCTACAAAAAGCTCCAGGCTGAAGACGGTTCCTTCCCGGTCAAGGTGAATTTCGTCACGGGAGTCCCGATGAACGATGCAAAGATTACCCACGAATACCTCCTGCCGTTCCTCAGCCGTCTGGAAACCGAATTCGGTGTGTACGACTACACTGACCTGAAGGAGAAATCCCTGAAATGGATGAGAGAGGTTCCGATGAAGGCTTTCGACCTTGAGGGCTCATTTGAGGACACCTACGGCTACGGATGCGCCCCTTACCAGAACCTGACAAACTGCACCTCTGCACGCTTTGCATGCTATCTCCTGATGCAGGACAACCCTTCCGAAGAGGACATCGCAGACGCCATCGACCTCATCAGGCTGTCCGAAGACCAGTTCGTCCACTGGGACTATCTCCCGGACGATGTCACGGGAGTACGCGAAATTCCAACCCCGAGCACATTCGAGCAGTACTTCTGCTATGAGCCGGTCGATGCCAGCAGCGCCAACATGGCCGATGCATATCTGAGCCTTTACGCTGTCACCGGAGACCGCCTGGCCCTGGAGAAAGCCAGAGCCCTGATGGACCATCTCACAATCCTCCAGAACCAGATTACCGGTATGATCATCTCCATCGACGAACCGGTCGAATACTTCTGGATCAACTGCAACTATGGCTCTCTGACCACCCTGATGAAGCTTGCGGAAGTTACCGGGGAATGATGATGTCCCGACATATTCCCATAGTCCCCGATGGCTTTTCGGCCTGCCTTTTGCAAATCGCGTAATATTGCTATTTTTGCAGAAATATTCATTCAAGTCCCGCAAGTGCGGAACCTGATGATGTGAAGCCAGGCAAGACAACTTTAAACTTATACACGAATATGGCAGAAATCGATCCTATCATGGAGCGCCGCGAGCGCGAGGAACAGGAAAGGAAGAACGAAAGCCTCAGGAAACTGATGTACGGGCTGATTGCAGCGGCAGTGCTTCTGCTCGGAGCCCTGGTCTACATCTGGTCCAGCAAATCGGCTCTGGTCAAGGAGCTCAACGTTGAGAAAGAGGAACTTACCGAGCAGATGATTGCCCTCAAGGGGGACTATGACAGCCTTTCTTCCGACTATGAAAGCATCAACAGCCAGCTTGACTCTTCCAAGGAGGAGGTCAATCAGCTGATTGAAAGGATAAAGAAGACAGAGGCCACCAACAGGGCCCAGATGAGGAAATATGAAAAGGAACTCGGTACCCTCAGAAGCATCATGAGGAACTACATCGTCCAGATTGATTCCCTCAACACCCTCAACCACAAGCTCACAGCCGATGCTGCAGCAGCCCGCAGGGAAGCAGCCGCCAGCAGGGCCGAGAACGAGGAGCTCAAGGGAAAGGTTGACAATCTGTCAGGACAGGTGGCAGCAGGATCCGTCATCAAGTCCAGGGGACTGTCGATTGCCGCCTACAACTCTTCCGACAAAGTCACCGACAGAAGCAGCCGTGTGGTCAGACTCCTTACCACCCTCAGCCTCGTCGAGAACGATCTCGCCCCGAAAGGACCTGTCAGGGTCTACATCCGCGTGAAAGATCCGGAAGGAGTGCTCCTCACCAACAGCACCCAGACATCGTTCGTCTTCGGAGGACAGTCGATGGTGGCATCCGCTTCCCGCGAGGTCGACTATCAGGGCAAGGAAGTCGAGCTGAGCATCTACCTCAACGAGATCCCTTCCTACGCACCTGGCATCTACACTGTCGAGGCTTACACGACCCAGGCCCTTCTGGGCAAGGCCGAACTTCTGCTCAGATAGGAAGTGGTCTACCTTCACGTCCCCTTCTGCAGAAGTTTCTGCACCTACTGCGGCTTCTATTCGGAGACGTGCAGCAAAAGCCGTCAGAGCGAGCTGTTCAATGAATATGCCGACGCAGTCCTGACTGAAGCGGAAGAAAGAAAAGAAGAAATCAGGAGCAATCCGCTCCGCACTCTCTACATCGGAGGAGGCACCCCATCGGTGCTTCCTCCTGATGTTCTGCGACGGGTGGTACAAGGCATCCGGAGAGTTCAGGGAGGCACCCCTCTTCGCGAATTCACCATCGAAGTCAACCCCGAAGACATCGTGGAAAAGGGCGATGAATATCTCGCCGGACTTCTTGACCTCGGCGTCACCAGAATCAGCATGGGCATCCAGTCCTTCGACGACGGCATCCTCCGCTGGATGAACCGCCGGCACGATTCGGCCCGCGCCAGGAAGGCATATTCAATGATCCGCCGGGCAGCAGGGCATGCCGGGAAAGATATCGAAGTGAGCATAGACCTTATCTTCGGAGTCCCGGGACTTGACCTGCAGACCTGGGAGAGAACCATCAGCGCCGCCCTCTCCCTTGGAAAGGACGAAGGCTTCAAGGCCCCTGACCACATCTCGGCCTACCAGCTTTCCATTGAGGAAGGAAGCGCCCTCGAGGAGAAGATTGCCCGGGGAGAATGTACAGAAGCTTCCGATGAGGACTGTTACAGGCAATACCGGACCCTCTGCAGGAAGTTGCGCCAGGAGGGCTACAACCACTATGAGATCTCCAATTTTGCAATCCCCGGCAAGGAGGCAGTCCACAACAGCGCCTACTGGAACAGGACTCCCTACGTCGGTCTGGGGCCGGGTGCCCACTCGCTCACAATCAGGGATGACGGACAGCAGGTCAGGTCCTGGAACACTCAGGTCCTGCCGGCCAGGGGGAAAACATATTCAAGAGAAATGGAAGTGCTCTCCGACGAGGACATCCGGGTGGAAAGGATCATGCTCGGGCTACGCACTTCGGCAGGGCTTCCCGCAGATGAACTGTCCCTCCTTGCCGGAAAGGCTGCGCTGGAAAAGCAAACCGCAGCAGGTTGCCTGGCCATCGGTCCGGACGGAAGGGCCAGAATCCCGGAAGAGCGTTTCTTCGTCTCGGATGAGATCATCGGCTCCCTGGTGTGACTTCTTCATGTTCAATCATTCATTCCGGCGATGCCGGACTCCGAGGCCGCCGACACCAAGGTGTGACTACTTCATATTCATAATTCCATTCCTGCGGCCAAAGTGAACAAAAACAACGATTCGAAGCGGATTACGCAGAATCGTAGGCAAAAAACACACAATTTTTGTATGTTTGTAGATACTGACAAAAACACTCATCGAAATGAAATACTTTATCCGATCGGTAAAATACTTTTTCTACTACATTCTGATCCTTATCGTGATTATGGCCGTGCTGGTGGCAGCCGGTCTGGTCGAACCTGACCCGGCAACGATGTTCCGCAACGGTTTCAAGTCCGTCGGGCAGATTCTCCTGCTGTTCGCCGTTGTCGCAGCAATCTACCCGAAAGTAGGCTTCTGCAAGCGTAAGGCAGTGGTCGAAGGTGAATTCGAAGACCTGAAGGACGGAATCAAGATCATCATGGAAGACAGGGGCTACAGGCTCGAAAGCGAGAACGGCGAAAAAATGACCTTCCGCCTGGCCAGCAAGATCAACGCCGTCGCCAGGATGCTTGAAGACAGGGTCACTGTCTGCGCAGTACCGGACGGCCTGGAAGTTGAAGGAATCACCAAGGACGTCATCCGCATAATCAGCAATCTCGAATACAGGCTGCGGAGCGGCAATGAATGAATTCCGCAATGCACACAGCAGAAGAGTATGAACTTGCGGACCACAAGTGAACAATCAACCTCAAACTACACTATACCATGGCAGATTTAAAGACAGTAGCATCTTTCACCGATGCAATGAGCGCACACATCACGGCAGGAATGCTGACCGATAACGGGATACCGGCAGGCGTCTTCGGAGAGAACTCTTCCTATGTCTGTCTGAACTCCGTCAATCCGATCGAAGTCAAGGTCAATCCTGAGGACTACGATGCAGCAATGGCACTTCTCAAGGAGATGGCTGAACAGAATCCGGAAGAAGCCGACATTCAATAGGCCTTGCCGTCAAAATCGGTAACGACCCTTCCTTCACCGTCTATCCACATCCTGTTTATGCAGGTAACCCTGTCATTGGACGGGAATGATGAAACTTCGGGCGCATGGCGATGGTAGATTATCCATTCCGGCGCCCCTTTCTCATTGAAGATCACACTATTGTGACCGGGAGAGCTAACTGCCGGAAGCCCGCCCGGAGACATTCCGTCGGCATCGGATGTGTAGAGAATCGGATTGTAGTCAGCCTTGTTCCATGGCCCGAGAGGAGAAGGTGCCGTCTGGACGCCAACGCCGTAGTCCCCCATGTGGGTCTCATTTGCCGAATACGTCATGTAGTAGGTGCCTTCGTACTTGAAGACAGTAGGACCCTCATTGCAGCGGACATTCCTCGGGACGCTCTTCAGTTCCCAATCGGCATATTCCTCATTCACAGGCATTATCGGCCCGTCGATCCTGGTCAGGTCCGCTGTCAGGCGGGCCTGTCGCAGAGCTCCGTATCCGGCAGGAAACTCAGGGGAAGCAGCATTCTCGCTGAAATAGAGGTAAGCGGACCCGTCATCGTCAATGAATATGTTGGCATCAATCGCATTCTTCCCCTCCAGGTGAATCAGCGGGGCGGCAATCAGGGTGAATGGACCACAAGGAGAATCCCCTACTCCGAGGTTCGTGTCCAAAGTCCCTGTCGCAGGATTCCAGCCGCTGTAGGTAAGGTAGTATCTGCCATTAATCAAATGAACCTCACTGGCCCAGATGCAGGTCTTCAGCGGATCGTCTTCCGGAAAGACTGCAATCGGACCGAGGCATTCCCAGGTCTGAAGGTCAGCTGACCGGTAGCTCACAAGTCCGGTGTCCGTACTTGCGGAAAGATAATAGTTGCCTTCAAACATGCTGACGCACGGGTCGGCCACGGTGAGAATCTCTCCCTTCTCGGTCATAAGAGGATTGGTGATTATCCTGTTCCCCGAGCAGGAGATGGCGATAGCGGCTGCGAGCAGGGCGAAAAGGGTTGCAAGGTGTCTTGGCATATTCATAATTATTTACATTTCCACAAAAACAGATCGCGCGTCAATCGGCAAGGATCATCTTGGCGGCTTCGCAAAGTGCTGCGTAGAACTCTTCGCCATAGGCTGCGACAAGCGGTTCGCGAAGGAACTGGTAGACCCGCACACCTTCTCGCCGCCCTTTCTCATAGGCATCGGCGCAGATGTCCCATCGATGGAGATTCAGAGCAATTCCACCGCTTGAGAGTTTCTGCACACGAATCGGATAGAGCCAGCAGGAAATCGGCTTGCGGAAGTTGCAGGACCCATTGAAGAAGCATCTCTCGATCGAGCAGAAACAGTTTCCCTTTTCGTCGAAAGTAGTGTAGGCGCATTCCTCCGACCCGTCGACGACCGGGGTCACGATGTCTCCGTCGCGGTCCACGATGAAGAAGCCATCTTTGTCGACCTGCGCGCGTCCGACAGGACGCATCAGCTTCGAATATGTCGGATAATGCTCCTCGAGAGGCTCCAGCTCGGACTCTTCAAGTGGAGCGCCGCTGTCTCCGATGATGCAGCAGCAGCCTTTGCATACTTCATAGTCGCAGGAGAAATATTCAGTGATCACATCCTCTGCGACAAGGATGTCCCCGATCTGTACGATGGTGCCGAAAGGATTCTTTCTCTTTTTGCCCGATGGCTTTCTATCTGATGACATATTCAACTTTTCTTCCTTGTGACAATGTGCCCAGGATTGCCTGAACCTGCTGTGGCTGAACCGCATTGATCTTGTTGGCATAGCCCGTCAGCATGTCCTTTCCGGAACTGTAGCGCATCAGAAGGGCATCGATGTAGGAGACCCTGTCCGAGAGTGCCGCGGCATAGGATGCCGAGAACGTAGCCTTCAGGAGACCGAGCAGGCCGGGATCGACCGGAGCCGCCAGCGCAGTGGCAAGAGCCTGCCTGATGAACAGGAAAGCATCCGTCGAGTCCCTCAATGCGACCGTCTCCTCAGGCAGTCCTTCGTCAGGGCAAGGGGTGAAGATGAAACGGATTTCCATGATGTCCTGCGGGAAGACACCGAATGATTTCTGCATCGACACCGAATAGCCTATCTTCGACAGCTCTGCCGTCAGCGACCGGTCCAGAACCATTGCAGCCAGATGGAAGGCAAAAAGGTTGTCCGGAGTGTATTTCTGTGAGCCGGCAAGCCCGATCTCGACCCGAGGAGAAGGGCCGTCACCGATCTGGGTGAAGGTACCGGGTTCGAACTTGTAGGATGAACTGATCCTGGATCCGGCTCCCCTGCTGATTCTGAAACAGCCCAGATAGGTCGAGAGAATCTTCTGGGTGGTATCGTACGGGAGATCCCCCACAAGGACGAGCACTCCGTCGTTGATCTTCATGAACTGGGAGTCGAAGAAGACCTTTGCCGATTCGTAGGTCTGGTCGGTCAGGGCGGCAGGATTCTTCACTGTCGGATAAGGATTGTCAGGAAAGAGAAGACTGTCGACCCTGTCACATGACAGAACCGATTTCTGGTAGCCGGCATAAACGTCAAAAGAGGATTTCCTGAGATTCCTGCTGTTGGAAACGGACAGCAGGGAACGCAAGACGAGGGCCAGCTGGTTGGTTGCGGCCGTGCCGGTTATCCTCAGGTCGGCAGGACTGACCTTCATGTTCATCTCGATCCCGTTGATCCTCATGAGACGGCCGAAATCAAGTCCCGTCAGTCCTGATACATCCGAAGCGGCAAGGATGTCGGAAAGGAAGGCGCCCTCTCCGGGCTGCAAAGTCCGGGAAGCGGAATAGCCGCCCTTCACCATCAGGGCATAGCCGAATTTCCCCTTGAGGCTCGGATCTTTCTTGTAGACTACCTTTATGTCATTGGCGAACATCCAGGTCTCGCCACCTGAGACAGCATCGGGCGAAACGGATTTCAACTTGGTCTTGCCCCTGTCTGACCAGAGGTTGACAGTGTCTTTCTTGACGACATTCCACCGTATGGTAGGTCTGTCCAGAAGTGAAACTGTCTTCCATGTCGATGAAAAGACCGTCATACGGGTCCATTCATCGCAAATCGCCTCATCACCGGTCCAGTGGACTGACATGTTGCCGGTCTTAGAAAGAAGAGCCTCGACAAAATTGTTGAACAGATCCCTTTCTGCAGCGGAATCCATTGTCTTGGATGTGAAGAAGGCTGCTTTTGTGGCAGGCAGAGCCAGGTCCGCTCCGGTCAGGTAATTGGAAATGCACATCCGAACGAGATCGTCATTGGTCTGAGGGCGGAGCATCTGCTTGTAGACATAGTCACGGGAGGCTAAATATTCACCTTCCGTCGCCCCTCTCATGGAAGTCTCCGAGAGAACCGAGGCAACTGCGGCTGTTGTCTGGACCATCTGATCCTCGTCTGCAGACACCTTGACGATGAAGTGCTCGTCCCCAAGAGTCTGCGAGCTTCCGACATATTCCACGTCAAAGGATTTCACCTTCACGTTCCTGTTCATGAATGCCATCCTCAGCCTGTCCTTGACAATTTCGGCAAGCTCGAGGCAGAAAAGCCTGGACATGAACGGCTGGATGGTGTTCATCTGCGCGTCAGGGAAACGCGGGGTGCGGAAGTCGACCGTCAGTGTCGAAGTTTCGGATGGCGTCAGGGAATATTCAGGGCCGTTTCCGCCCGTGAAGGAATATTCAGGCTTCGAATATTCCGGGGTCCTGGACGGCACCATCAATGAAAAGACCTTCATCCTTTCGAGAATGGTTGCGGGAGTGACGTTGCCGGCCACCACGATGGCATGCTGGCAAGGTTTGGACGCAATCATGTCGAACATCATCAGAAGAGTCGTGTCGGACGCCGCCTGGTCATAGACCGGAACATTGTCGAAGCGGAAGATGGTCGACCCCTCGCTGAAGGAGACGAAACCTTCCGGGCGGCAGCCTATGCTTTTCCTGTTCAGGAATCTGTAAGGAACCGACTTGTTGAAGTGAGGCAGGGACGAGAGTTCGTTCCTGGCAGAAAGGGTGTCTGTACATCCCTTCCTCACCAAAGCGAAATCGGCCATCCCGGCCTGGGCGGGATTGGTGACTATGTAGTATGAGATACCGTTGGGCAGAGCGCCTGCTACTACAGATGGGTCAGGAGCGAGAGGCGGCATGTTCTGGGCTGGCATGCTTATTGATAAAAGAAGCATGAAGACAGTCCATATTATCGACAACCTGATTTTCATAACGTAACCTCCTATCAGCAAATTTAGCCATTATTGCTCAACAAACGTAAAAAATTATTATTTTTGTCCGGATTGCGGTGACAGAAGCAATCCCCCGGAGCAATACAGGGCATAAATGCAATAATCAGACAAAATCAAACAATAACAGCTAAAACAATGAAAAAGTTTATTCTCGCAGTTGCGGCGCTCTTCATGGCCGCATCAATGGTTTCGGCGCAGGATATGGCTGAAGCGACAGAGCAGTACAACAACGGAGCAACCGCACTCAGCACAAAGAACTACACCGGTGCTCTGGAGTATTTCCAGAAAGCTTTGGAAATGGGTACCGCAATCGGAGAAGAGGCAGATGAGATTGTTGCCAATTGCAAGGAAGTGATCCCTGGAGTAATCCTCCAGATTGCCAAGAATCATATCAAGGAAGGTCAGTACACCGAGGCAGAGGCTCAGATTGCCGCCGCAGTCAAGGCAGCCGAGGAGTACGGCAACGAAGAAGTACTCGCCGACGCCAAGGAACTCGCCCCTCAGATGTGGCTGAGAATGGGTAGCGATGCCCTCAAGATCAAGGACTATGCAGGTGCTGCAGAAGGTTTCCTCAAGTCATACCAGCTGGACACCACCAATGCCAACACCGCTCTCAAGCTCGGTCAGGTGCTTGCAAGCCTCGGAAAGAAGGAAGAGGCTCTCACCTACTTCCAGCATGCAATCTGGAACGGCGAGGAGGAAGATGCCAACAAGCAGATTTCCAACATGTACCTCAAGGAAGCCAACATCGCTTTCAAGGCCAAGAAGCTTGAAGATGCTGTCGATGCAGCCCTGAAGGCCAACAGCTATGCTGAGAACGCCACTGCCTATCTCATCGCAGGTCAGGCTTCCCAGAAGCTCAACAAGAATTCGAATGCCATCGAGTACTTCGAGAAGTACCTCGAGCTCAAGCCTGATGCAAGCAACGCAAGTGCAATCACATTCACCATCGGTGCTCTCTACCAGGGCATGAAGAACAATGCAAAGGCTCTCGAATTCTACCAGAAGGTTGAGAACGACGCCAAGTTCGGTGCCCAGGCAAAAGAGCTGATCAAGGCTCTCAGCAAGTAATCCTCAGATGACGGAACTCGAACTTCTTGCTCCGGCAAGAAATGCAGACATCGGCATTGCAGCCATCGGTTGCGGTGCCGATGCCGTGTATATCGCAGGAGAGGAGTTCGGGGCGCGTCAGGCGGCCGGGAATCCCGTTTCAGAAATCGGAAGACTCTGCGATTATGCCCATGGCTTCGGGGCGAGGGTCTTCCTGACGCTGAACACCATCCTCTATGACAACGAGCTGGGAAGGGCGCAAACTCTGCTGAAAGAAGCGGAAGAGGCCGGAATCGATGCCGTCATCGCCCAGGACCCGGCGGTCTGGAGGCTCACCTCTCTACCTGTCCATGCTTCGACGCAATGTGCCATCAGGACACCTCAGAAGGCCCTGATGTACGAAAGGATGGGGGCTTCGCGCCTCGTTCTGGAAAGGGAGATGTCTCTGGAGCAGATTGCCCGGATCCGGGAGGCCGTCGGCTGCGAACTGGAGTTCTTTGTCCATGGTGCCCTGTGCGTGAGCTACAGCGGGCAGTGCTATCTCTCCGAAGCAGTCTGCGGAAGGAGCGCCAACAGGGGCGAATGCATCCAGGCCTGCCGGTCGCTGTACGACCTGGTCGATGAAAAGGGCAAGGTCCTGGTGAGGAACAAGGCACTGCTCTCCCTCAAGGACTACAACCTTCTGACCAGGCTGTCAGACCTTGCCGAGGCCGGTGTCAGTTCGTTCAAGATCGAGGGCAGGCTGAAGAACATCACTTATGTCCGGAATGTCGTGAGGGCATATTCACAGGCGCTGGACATGCTCGTGCAGACGCATCCCGACCGCTACCGGAGGGCATCCTTCGGCAAGGTGACAGGCGGTTTTGTACCGGATCCGGAAAAGACTTTCAACCGGGGATACACCGAGCTGTTCCTGGACGGGAAAAGAGGTTCCTGGTCCTCCATGGATGCGCCTAAGCCTATGGGCGAGGAAGTCGGCACTGTCGTGTCGATCACTCCGGCGAACGGCGGCAGGGAGGCTTCGGGAGATGTGACGGTCGCGGTACGGCTGAAAGACCGTAGCATCACACTGGCCAACGGAGACGGCTTTTCCTTCATCCCCCGTGGCAGAAGCGAGATTGTCGGCTTCAGAGGGGATGTCTGCCGCGGCAACACAATCCGGTGCAGGAAGGTCGGCCAACTCCACAAAGGGGCTCGGCTGTTCAGGAACATGGACACCGCCTTCGAGAAAGAGGTGGAAGCCAAAGCTCCGAAGCGGAGCATCGGAGTGGAGGTGGAATTGACCTCGGAGCGTTCAGGGCATGAATATTCTGTGGCACTCCTCGGAAGGACAGAAGACGGCCGGGAGGTGCGTCTCAAGGTACCGGCAGGGGCAGACACTGCAAGCAACCGTGAAAGGATGGAAGGAATGTTCAGAAGTCAGCTCGGCAAGGGGGTGGGCAGATATTCATTCTCGCTTTCATCCATTGGAAGCGATGACGGAAGCCTTCCGATGATGAGTGCCTCCGCCATCAATGCGATCCGCAGGGAACTTGCTGCCAGATTGGACACGATGCCGGTCCTGAGCATCCCGCTGGCGGGATCGGACAAGCCAAGACCGACTCGGGAAGACCTGCAGTCCAACCCTGTTCCGTACAAGGAAATCAATGACGGAGTGAATATGCCGGCAGGATCCCTCAGCTACAAGGCCAATGTCTCCAATCGCACGAGCCGGGAAATCTACGAGCAGATGGGAGCCGGCTCTGTCGACGATGCTTTCGAGATAAGCCACAGGGCAAAAGCCGAACTGATGAGGACGAAATACTGCATCCGTCACGAGCTCGGCCTCTGCCCCGTCCATCAGGGTGCCCCTGCTCCATCAGGGAAGCTCTTCCTTCTGAACAACGGAAAGAGATATGCCCTCGGATTCGACTGCGGCAAATGCGAAATGACCGTGTCGGAAGGCTGACAGGCAGCTTCCGAGGGCAGGCAAGCCGCTCCTGGTGGCTCCCCATTCATGATGGCCATGCATTTCCTGATGGCTAAGCACTCCTGAGGACCGCTCCTGAAGGCAAGCCACTCCTAAAGGATTGTGAAGGTCACGCTGACATCTCCCAGACGGTTGGCAATTCCGTTGTTCTGTTCCAGGTAGTTTTTGGACAGCTTCCCCCTCCAGATTATGTCATCGTTCTTGTTCAGAGGCAGCTCAACCTCGAAACCATAGGACTTGGACTTGATCTTGACCGTTCCGAGGCATTTCCAGCTGGTCCTCTTGCCACCATCATCCTCGACCATCATCAGAACGGCATCCTCAAGCTGCGAAGACCATTCGGAGACGAGGAGGATGTTGAGCCGGATCGGCATCCCGACCTGCTTGCGCTTGACGTTGATCACCATGTCGGTGATTTCCGGGGAAAAGGCACGGATGTCCGAGGCTACATCTGCCTTGAAGGCGTTGAGTGCTCCCAGCTTGACGACGATTTCGCTACCTCCGGCAAAGATGGAATCGAAATTGCGGTGAGCTTTGAACTCCTTGAGCCTCAAGGTTTTGAAAGAATCAGAAGCACGGGTCGCAGGATTCTCGGCAACAGAATCTCCGGTCTTTTCAAGAATCTGCGGCGTCAGATAGAGGGCATCCTCGTTACGGTTGATGATCCAGACCGGATGGGTCCTGGCATATTCCTCATCGACAGTGACCTGAGAGATGCTGCAGCGACCATCGGCCCTTCTTTCGCGCACCCAGCCCGTGTTGCTCGTGGAGCCATCCTCAGGATCGAAGGTGACGGCCGGCATGGTCTTGCCGTCCCAGTCTTCCGAATATGGCCAGTAAATCTGCAGTCCCGATTCGGCCAGAAGCCCCAGAAGGCCGTCAGACCGGGTTGCGATGCCGCAGACGCAATTCGCGGCGATGACATCCCTCAGGGTCTCCCCGCCGGGAAGAGCCGCCCGGGTGATGCCCATCCTTTCGTCCCCCACTCCGGCACCTGGACTGTTCACAAGCTTCTCCATAGTGTACTCTTCGTCATAGCCGTTGGAGGAAGAGGCAAGGACCGCAGAATGGACTTCACGGACATTCTCCAGGTCAAGATCCATCAGGGAGAACATCCTGGCAATCTCTTCGGGAACAATCTGTGAAACGACGACGCTGCTTTCGCCTTCGATGGATTCCGGAGCCCGGTCTTCCATTCGACATGACACGGCAAGAAGGGAAAGAAGGGCAGGGAGGCAGAGCGCAAGCCTTGCCGGCGGCAGCTGCCTTGATTGGTTGAAGTCTTTCATAATCATGGTTTTGACTGTTTTGGTTTGTGATAATGTTTCTGGTACAAAGAAACGGCAAAATAGCCGTTGAAGCCAAAATTCAACGGATAATGAATGAATATGCCTTCTGAATATGCCAGAACGCCTTATCGGGCGTAGGAAACGAAGCGGTTTCTGCCAAAAAGATCCTTCAGCAGGCTGACCCTGGAGAAGCCGGCGGCGGAAAAGACCTCCGAAGTTTCCTTGCCGAGGAGGTCGTTGATCTCGGTCAGACCCTCCCCTCCCTCGGCAAGATATTCATGAGAGATGGCTGCGATGGACCTGTAGAACTTCAATGGGTCATCGTCCGGGACGAAGAGGGCGAGATGGGGTTCGTTGTCCAGGACATTGGGACGCATCTGTGCCTTCTGGGAATCCATGACATAGGGAGGATTGCTGAGAATCAGGTCAAACGGTCCTCCATCGAAGACGGTTCCGGGATCCAGGACATCGGCTTTCATGAAGACAGGCGGACGGAAATCCGGACCGGGAGCGCTGCCAGGGAAGGTCTGTGACCTCGCGACCTCGAGCGCGGCATCGGAGATGTCCACCCCGAGGACCCGGCATCTCGGAATATTCAGTGCCATCGTCCAGGCGATGCAGCCGGAGCCGGTACACAGGTCGAGGATCCGTACGGGCTGGGCAGCCTTCCCGAAGGCAGAGCGCGACGCGGACATCCTGGAGCCCGTCCTGATGGCCTCCCTGCAAAGAATCTCGGTCTCGGGACGGGGAATGAGCACGTCCGGGGTGACCTTGAAACTATTGCCGCAGAAGTCGGTCCTTCCGATGACATACTGCACAGGTTCACCTTCCGAAAGCCGCCTGAGCGCTTCAAGAAGAGTGGATTCATCCTTATGCGGAATCGTGAATGAAGGCTCTATGATGTGGGTGTAGCTCTTGGTCCCGACAATGGCCTCGCACAGCATCAGCATGATGCTTCGTGCTTCAGCGGCGGGGTACAGACCCTCGAGAGCCTTTTCCCCGTCTCTGAGAAAGTCCTTGAGAAGCATCAGCTATTTTGAATTTTCGATGATTTCGGTGAGGAAATCCGTAATGTCCAGTCCTGCTGTCCTGACCATCTTCGGCACCAGTGAGGCGCTCGTCATGCCCGGGATAGTGTTGACTTCCAGGAAATGCAGGCCTTCTTCGTTGGAGATGTAGTCGATGCGGACGACTCCCGAGCAGCCAAGATGTGAATATATCCTGCAGCTGGTCTGCTGGACAAGGTCACGGAGGGAATCATCTATCTCTGCAGGACAGACTTCACTGCTGTGGCCGTTGTACTTGGCATCGTAGTCGAAGTAGTCGTTCTCCGTCACTATCTCGATGACAGGAAGAGCCTTGACTCCTTCTGCATCGGCATAGGCTGCACAGGTGAGCTCGCGTCCAGCTATTCCCTGCTCTATGATGACAGTCGGCCCTTCCGAAAAGGCGAAACGGATTGCCTCGACGAGGTTCTCAGGTGATTTCACCTTTGTGATGCCGAAGCTGGAGCCCCCGTCGGTAGGCTTGACGAAAACCGGATAGCGGAGGGTCGAGTCGACCTTGGCCGCCACTGCATCCAGATCCATCCCGTTGCGGACGAAGACATCCGGAGCGCATCTGACGAAATCCACGTTCCTCAGATAGCTCTTGCAGGCATACTTGTCGAAAGCGACTGTCGACACGAATGAACTGCAGCTGCTGAAAGGGATGCCGAGCATCTCGAGGTAGCCCTGAAGCTGACCGCTTTCTCCGGGAGTGCCGTGCTGCATGATGTAGGCGTAGTCGAACTTGACCTTCTCGCCCAGGACCTTCACCGAAAAATCGGTCTTGTCGATCTCAGGCCTGGAGCCCTCCGGGAAAGGGATTCGCATTGCATCCCTCTTCTTCATCGCGACCAGCGACCATTTTCCGAAACGTGCGAATATCTCGTAGACATCGTACTCCGTCCCGTCGATACGGGATGCCGTAAACTCTCCGCTGCGGCAGGAAACTTCCCACTCCGAGGAATCGCTTCCGTAGATTACCGCAATCTTCTTGAACTTGCCCATTGCTTTCTTTATGTAGCTTATTCGAAATAATACTCTTCTTCCTTCGACTGGTAGACCTCCGAGGCATCATTGTCGCCACCTGTACAGTCCAGACCGGAGAACTCTCCGGCAGGCGCAACGAATCTGTCATCGGCAGAGATGCCCAGAGTCCCGTCGGCAAGGACTTTCTTCATGAATATGCCCCAGGTCGGCAGGGACATATGCGCTCCCTGACCATACGTGATGGATTGGAAATGCACCTGACGGTCCTCCGCCCCGGTCCACACGCCGGCGACAAGAGTCGGAGTGTAGCCGATGAACCAGCCATCCGAGTTGTCGTTAGTGGTACCGGTCTTTCCGGCGATTTCGCCCGTAAGATTGTAACGGTAGCGCAGACGGCTGGCGGTACCGCCCTGGACCACGCCTTCCATCAGGTTCACCATCAGGTAGGCTGTGCTTTCGGCGATTGCCTCGCGCTTGCGGTTGGTGAATTCGCTGAGGACATTGCCCTGGCGGTCTTCTATCCTGGTCACGAACAGAGGCGTGACATAGACTCCTCTGGACGGGAAGGTGTTGTAGGCAGCGACCATCTCCCAGAGAGTCAGGTCCGCAGGGCCGACACAGAGGGAAGGAACCTCGTCCACATGGCTCTGTATGCCCATCCTCCTCATCATGTCGGCCATCGCCTCAGGTCCATACTGCTTCATCAGGAAGGCCGAGATGTTGTTGGAGGAATTGGTAAGGCCCCATTTGAGGGTGACGGTCTTGCCGATCCATTCCTCCTTGTCGGTGCTCCGGGGCGTCCATGTCTCGCCGCCGGGGGTCAGGAAAGTGACCGGCACATTGGTCACCTTGGTGCAAGGGGTGAGCCCTTCCTGCATCGCCAGGGTGTAGAGGAAAGGCTTGATCGTCGAGCCCACCTGCCGCTTGCCCTGACGGACATTGTCATACTTGAAGTACCGGTAGTCCGGTCCGCCCACATAGGCCTTGACGTGACCCGTCCCCGGCTCCATAGCGACGAAAGCCGTGCGGAGAATGGACTTGTAATAGCGGATCGAGTCGTCCGGAGTCATGGTCGTGTCGATGTAGCCTTTCTTGTTGTAGGCGAAAACCCTCATATTCACAGGCTCGGAGAATGTCTTGAATATCTGGGAGTCGTTCAGGCCCTTCTTCTTGAGGACCCTGTAACGGTCGCTCCACTTCCGGGCCTGCTGCATCAGCCTGTCCCTGGTAGGGGCGTCGATGTCATTGGAGAACGGCTTGTTGGTCTTGTGGCGGAGATCCTTCCGGAAGTCAGCCTGAAGGTCCCTCATCCTTTCCTGGACAGCCTCTTCGGCATATTTCTGCATCTTGTAGTTGATGGTCGTGTAGATTCTCAGGCCATCCCTGTCAAGGTCGTACGGAGTCCCGTCCGCCTTCTTGTTCTTCTCCAGCCAGCCGTAGAGGTCATCGGTCGCCCATGAAAGCGAGTCTGCGGTGTAATCCTCCGGCACAGAATACGATGAGCGCTTAGGCTTCTTGGCGGACATCACGCGGCGAACCATATCCCTGAAATACGGTGCATGGCCGGAATTGTGGTCCTGAACCTGGTAGTTCAGTTCGATCGGAATCTGCCTGATCGAATCGCGGAAGGCAGTGGTCTTGACTCCTGCAGCCTTGGCCTGGTCGTCGAAATAGCCGGCCTTCTCCATCTGTCCTATCACGAAGTTCCTCCTCACCAGGGCCTTGTCCGGATTGAGGGCGGGATTGTAGCGGGTCGGCTTGTTGACCATGCCCACAAGCATCGCGCTTTCCTCGATCGTCAGTTCGGAAGGGTGCTTCCCGAAGAAGGTCTCCGAAGCTGCACGCACACCGTAGGCTCCACTGCCGAAGAAGATGGAGTTGAGGTACATCGTCATGATCTCATCCTTGGTGTAGTCCCTTTCGAGCTTGACGGCGGTGATCCACTCCTTCAGCTTGGTCCACACCATCTTGATATGGTATATTCCCGGAATCTTCTTTTCCATCTCCGCACGCGGGTACAGCGTCTTGGCAAGCTGCTGCGTGATGGTGCTGCCTCCTCCCTGGCTGGAATTGCTGAGAAGGATGGTCTTGAACAGAACGCGGCCGAGACCGATGAAGTCTATGCCCGAGTGCCGGTAGAACCTGACATCTTCCGTGGCCACTGCCGCGTGGACAAGGTTCTCGGAAAGCTCGTCATAGGAGACATAGGTCCTGTTCTCAATATGGAATGTGGTAAGGATCTCACCGTCTTCGGCAATGATCTGTGTCGCAAGCTTGTTGTCCGGGTTCTCCAGTTCGGCGAATGAAGGGATGTCGGCGAACATCCACACCAGAAGAACGAGGAACATCAGAAGGGCAAACGGAGAGATCACCAGGATCCAGAACCACTTTGAAATTTTCTTTTTGGTCGCTTCGGTCATATCACTTTATCATAATAAAGACAAAATTATAACAAAATTTGGAAAATTGCCTTGTTTGTTTCTTACTTTGCAGAGTACAGACCTGACTGCTATTGAGAAACTCTTATTACACTATCAAGATGGAAGGAAAGAATTTAGTCATAGTCGAGTCTCCGTCGAAGGCGAAGACCATTCAGAAATTTCTGGGGGATGATTTCGTCGTGAAGTCAAGCATGGGCCATATCCGTGACCTCCAGGAGAACAAGCTGAGTGTAGACATAGAACATGATTTTGCCCCGCAGTACGTGATTCCGGCGGACAAGAAAAGGATAGTCTCGGAACTGAAGAAGGCCGCCCAGGGCGCCAGCATGGTCTGGCTTGCATCCGATGAAGACCGCGAGGGAGAGGCCATTTCATGGCATCTGTTCGAGACACTCGGACTGAAGGAAGAGAACACGAAAAGGATCGTTTTCCACGAAATCACCAAGGATACCATACTTAACGCGGTCAACAACCCGAGGTCGATCGACATGAATCTGGTCAACGCCCAGCAGGCAAGAAGGGTGCTCGACCGGCTTGTCGGTTTCGAACTGTCGCCCGTGCTCTGGAGAAAGATCCAGCCGAAGCTCTCGGCGGGAAGGGTCCAGTCCGTGGCCCTGAAGCTTGTGGTAGAGAGGGAGAAGGAAATCATCGCCTTCAGGAACAAGTCCTTCTACAAGGTCGAAGCCGTCTTCCATCCGGAAGGCCTCGCCAAATCGGTAAAGGTCAAGGCGACCCTCGACACCAGGTTCCAGGACATCGACGAGGCAAGACAGTTCCTCCTGGACAGCGTAGGTGCCAGGTTCACGGTCTGCGATGTGGAAAAGAAGGAAGCCAGCCGGTGCCCGTCTGCTCCATTCACGACCTCCACGCTCCAGCAGGAGGCGGCGAGAAAGCTTCACTTCCCTGTGAGCGTGACCATGAGGATCGCCCAGCAGCTCTACGAGAGAGGTCTCATCACCTACATGCGTACCGACTCCACCAACCTCTCCGGTCTCGCGATAGCCACCTCGCGTGAATATATCACCGCCAACTTCGGCCCTGAATATTCGACGACAAGGCAGTTCAAAACCCACAGCAAGGGCGCTCAGGAAGCCCATGAGGCAATCCGCCCTACCTTCATCGCCAACACGGAGATCGAAGGGACCGCACAGGAGAAGAAGCTCTACTCCCTCATCTGGAAGAGGACTGTCGCTTCCCAGATGGCAGATGCCAGGGTGCTGAACACCACGATGAAGGTCGCTTCTGACAGAAGGAGCGAGAAATTCGGCCTCCAGGCCACCCAGGTCCTGTTCGACGGCTTCCTCAAGCTCTACATGGAAGGTACGGACGACCAGGATGTGGCGGACAGCGAGACAATGCTCCCGGACATCGGCGTGGGGACCCTGATGGAAGCGCAATCCATCGGCGCAGACTGCAAGTTCACTCCTGCGCCACCGAGATATTCGGAAGCCACCCTCGTCAAGAAACTTGAAGAACTGGGAATAGGCCGCCCTTCCACATATGCCCCTACAATCGCGACCCTCACCACCGGCCGCGGCTACATCATCAAGGGCGACAAGGAGGGAAGGAAAGCCGAAGTCAGGAATCTCATCCTCGAGAACGGCTCCGTGAAAGAGGTCACCAGGACCGAAACGATCGGAGCGGAAAGGGGCAAGCTTCTCCCGCAGGAAATCGGAATGATAGTCTCGGACTTCCTGGGAAGCAACTTCAGGGAGATCATGGACTATGACTTCACCGCCAATGTGGAAAAGGAATTCGACCAGGTTGCAGGCGGCGAGAAGTCCTGGAACAGCCTGATTTCAGCCTTCTACACACCTTTCCACAAGAATGTGGACGAAGTGCTCGGAAACAACAGCTACAACAAGGTCTCCCGCGAGCTCGGAACCGACGAGGACGGTACGGTCTACACTGCCAAGTTCGGCAAGTTCGGTCCGTATGTCCAGAAAGGTGAAGGCGAAAATGCACAGTTCGCATCCCTGGGAAGAGGGCAGCTGATCGAGACGATCACGATCGAGGAGGCCAGGATACTCTTCCAGCTGCCGAGAACCGTCGGCGATTACCAGGGCATCCCTGTCATCGCGACCAAAGGCCGCTTCGGTCCATACATCAAGCACGGAGAAAAGAACTATTCGCTCCCGAAAGGCAACGATCCTGTCGCCGTCACCCTGGAACAGTGCATCGGGATCATCGAGGAAGGCAACAGCAAGACCGGGACCAATTCCGTCATCGCCGAGTTCACGGATGCCGACATCCAGGTCATCAGCGGACGCTACGGCCCGTACATCAAGCATGCAGGCTCAAACTACAAGCTGCCTCCGGGAACGGATGCCCAGGCACTCACGGAAGAGGCCTGCAGGCAGATCATCGAGAATTCCAAGCCTACCGAAAAAGGCAGAAGAAGATACAGGAAATCCTAAAATCCAACGAATATGGCCACATATCACATCGATCAGGTAGACCAGAAAATACTCTCTTTCCTTGTCAACAATGCAAGGATGCCGTTCCTGGAGATCGCACGCGAATGCGGAGTCTCCGGAGCTGCCATCCATCAGAGAGTCAAGAGACTGGAAAAGAACGGAGTAATCACCGGTTCCAGACTCATGGTCAAACCGCAGGCATTGGGACTGAATGTCTGCGCGTTCATCAGCATCAACATCTCGGAGGCTGACAAATACAACGAGGTCATCGCCAACCTGAAAAAGATTCCGGAGGTCGTGGAGTGTCATTTCGTGACAGGAAAGGCAGCCCTTCTTCTGAAGGTGTACTGCCTGGACAATGACCATCTTATGGAGATTCTCCTCAACACCATCCAGAACATCCCGCACATCCAGTCCACCGAAACGATGATTTCCCTCGACCAGTCGATCGAGCGTCAGGTCTGGGTAAAGAACTACTAGCGGACTGCCCTGTCCTGACAAGACACGATCATTTCCGCGAGAGCAAGATCTTCCGGGGTGGTCAGTTTGAAGTTGTACCTCTCTCCTTCGCAGAACGAGAGAGGTATTCCTTTTGCCATGGCAACGGAAGCGTCATCGGTGAAAGCGACATCGAAGGCCTGTGAATATGCCGCCCTGAGGTCTTCCGCCCTGAAGAGCTGCGGAGTCTGCGCCCCGAAGATCCTCGAACGGTCCACCCTCTCCCCCACGCTTTCGGCCAGAATCTCGTTTCCGAGGTCATCCCGGACCCGGTCAAGCACCTTCAGCGTGTCAACCATAGGGACAACGGGAATCAGAGCTCTGATCCTGCCCGACTCCATCTTTTCGAACATCCCGCGGACAAGGCTCTCCGAGACAAGTGGACGGACCCCGTCATGGATTGCCACGACCGAGTCCTCCGGAACATGGGCAAGGGCGTTCCTGACCGAATGGAAGCGCGTGATTCCTCCGGTCACGATGGTCTGCGGGCAGTAGAACTCATTGTGCCGGCAATAGTCCTTCCAGAAAGGGATGTGGTCCTTGGGAAGGACGGTTATGACCTTGATGTCCGGACACGCCCGCACAAAGGCTTCTATAGTACGTCTGAGCACAGGTTTGCCGCCCAGTTCAAGGAACTGCTTCGGAACGGCAGCCCCCATCCGCACACCGCTTCCGGCAGCGGTTACAACCAATATTTTCTTTGCTTTCATATTAAAACAAGTGAAAATACTACTTTTTTTGTATATTTACAATTTGAACAATTAGACTGAAAAACACATATGGCATTCTCTTTTCTGACTCAGGAGATTGCTATGGACCTCGGAACCGCCAACACAGTCATCTTCTACAATGACGAGATTGCGCTTGACCAGCCGAGCATCGTAGCCATCGACAACAATACCCAGAAGTGCATCGCGATCGGACAGCAGGCAAAGCTGATGCACGAGCACACCAACCCGGGCATCAAGACGATCCGTCCACTGAGGAACGGTGTCATTGCCGACTTCAATGCTGCCGAGATGATGATCAAGGGCTTCATCAAGCAGGTGAACAGCAGGAGAAAATCCCTGTTCGCCCCCAACCTCAAGATCGTAGTCGGAATTCCATCCGGTTCGACCCAGGTGGAGATCAGGGCCGTACGCGACTCCTGCGAGCATGCCGGAGGACGCGATGTCTACATCATCTATGAGCCTATGGCTGCCGCTCTCGGTATCGGACTCGATGTCGAAGCGCCGAAAGGCAACATGGTCGTCGACATCGGCGGCGGTACAGCCGAGATTGCCGTCATCTCACTCGGCGGCATCGTCCAGCAGGAAAGCGTCACCACGGCCGGCGACGTGTTCAACAGCGACATCCAGTACTACATGCGCCAGCAGCACAACATCAAGATCGGTGAGACAACCGCAGAGAAGATCAAGATCGCGGTCGGCGCGGTGATTCCGGAACTCGACGATGAACCGGAGCCTTATGTCGTCAATGGTCCGAACATCATGACTGCCCACCCTGTGGAAGCCACCGTGACCTACCAGGAGATAGCGCACTGCATCGACAAGTCGGTGGCCAAGCTCGAGTCCTCCATCCTGCACGTGCTGGAGATGACCCCTCCGGAGCTGTATTCGGACATCGTGGAGAACGGAATATTCCTGTCTGGCGGAGGTGCCCTCCTGCGTGGTCTCGCGAAGAGATTCACCGACAAGGTCAACATCCAGTTCCATGTCGCCGAGGATCCGCTCAGAGCAGTTGCCCGCGGAACCTGCATCGCTCTCAAGAAGACCTCTAACTACTCATTCCTGATGAGATAATGGCAAGGTCAAGGTCCGTCGGAGCCAGAATCCTTTGCGCTGCGGTTTTCATTCTGCTGGAGACCGCGGCAATTGTTATGCTGAACCACAACAACAGCATGCAGAGGCTGTGGACAATGAGGCTTTCCCACGGATTCATGGCAAAGACCTGGGGGTTCACCCAGAAGGTCAGAGGCTATTTTTCCCTTGCGGGGCAGAATGAAGAGCTGGCGCTTGAAAACCACAGGCTCCGGGAAATGATCCGTGAATATGAGGATGCGGCGAAGGCAACCGACATCAGCCTGCAGAGCGTCACCCGGGATGACGGCTTCGTCTATACCCCGGCCCAGATCATAAAGTCCGGCACCAACAGCCAGCACAACTACCTGATCCTGGACAAGGGAAGCGAGGACGGCATCGTCCAGAATTCCGGAATCATCTCGTCAAAAGGCGTGATCGGCATCGTGGATGCGGTCAGCCGGCACTATTCCTATGCCATTTCATTTCTGAACACTGAAGTCAACATCAGCTCCCGGCTCGGCGGGACCGGAGCCGTCGGTCCTCTCGCCTGGGATGGGAAAAAAACGGACGGGGCGATCCTGAAGGAGATTCCGCTGCAGTACAGATATTCACCGGGCGACACCGTGTACACGAGCGGCTATTCGGTGATTTTCCCTCCTGACATCCCGCTGGGAACCGCCGGGGATGCCAGCATCATCAACGGAGCGACGAACGAGATCACGGTCAATCTGTTCCAGGACTACACTGCACTCAAGTTCGTCACCATCGTGCGGAACACCCGGGCAGCCGAAATCGAGGCGCTCGAGCAGACAAGGGAAGACAAGGACAACAAGAGGAAACGATGAACAAGGACGGACATATTCTTACTTACATCCTGTTTGTGGTTGCGCAGATGCTGCTGAGCAACTATTTCCACTTCACGCCTTACGTGATGCTGACCATCCTGCCCGTACTTGTCCTGTTCATCCACCCGAAGATAGGCACCGTCTGGGCGATGTTCATCGCGTTCGGGACAGGCCTTGCCGTCGACTGTTTCGCCGAAGGTCTCATAGGGATCAACGCCATGTCCCTTGTCCCCGTGGCCTTCCTGCGCCGCCCCCTGATCGAGGCGATATTCGGCAATGAGCCTTTCGAGCTGGAGGAGTCCGTTTCCGTCAGGAAATACGGCGTGGCAAGGGTATCGCTCGCCGTGGTCGTGGTCCTCGCCATATTCATGATCATCTACACCGCCGCAGACTGCGCCGGGACAAGACCTTTCTGGTTCATCGCCGCGAAGTGCGGCGCTTCCATCGCTGCAAGCTACCTCTTGTCAATGCTCATCATCAATCAGCTGACCTATGGCGACAGAAGGTAGAAGCAGGAAACTGATCATCGGACTGGTGGTCGCTGCCTCCATCATCATGGGGAAGCTGTTCTACATCCAGATCATCGAGGACAAGTACAAGATCAACGCGTCCAACAACTCGATGGTCTATGACATCATCTACCCCACCAGAGGCATAATCTACGACCGGAACGGGCAGATCATTGTCGGAAACAAGGTCGCCTATGACATCCTGGTCACTCCGAAAGAGGTCACCCCGTTCGACACCCTGATGCTTGCCGATGCGCTGGGGGTGTCCCCCGATTTCATCAGGGACAAGATGGCTGAATATGCCAGGAACCGAAGGAAGATCGGCTACCAGAGCATGGTGATGCTCAAGCAGATCAAGCCCGAGGCCTACATGAAGTTCGCCGAGATCCAGTACAACTTCCCGGGGTTCAGGGGACAGGTCCGAAGCATCCGCGACTATCCGTTCAATGCGGGAGGAAACCTTCTGGGATACGTCTCGGAGGTCGACCAGAAGTACATCGAGAAGCATCCTGGAGAGTACCGGCCGGGCGACTATGCCGGCAAAACCGGCATCGAGGCGGCCAGGGAAAAGGAGCTGAGGGGAGAAAAGGGCTACCACATCTATCTGCGCAACTCCAGGAACCAGATCCAGCAGAGATTCAAGGATGGAGAATTCGACAAGGAGGCTATTCCCGGCAACGACATTGTCACGACCATCGACGCCGAACTGCAGCATTACGGGCAGATGCTGATGCAGAACAAAGTCGGCAGCGTAGTGGCCATCGAGCCACAGACCGGTGAGATTCTGACCCTTGTCTCAAGCCCCGGAATCGACGTGGAGATGCTTGCAGACATCGGGCAGCACTACGACGAAATCGCCAGGGACCCGCACAAGCCGATGTTCAACAGGGCCGTGCAGGCCGCCTACCCTCCGGGTTCCGTCTTCAAGCTCGTCAACGGCCTTATCGGCTTGCAGGAGGGCACCCTGACCACAGAGAATGCCTACCCGTGCGCAGGAGGCTACCATTTCGGCAACCACAAGCTGGGCTGCCACAACCACAAGTCACCGCTCGCCCTCGAAGAGGCCGTCATGATGTCCTGCAATGCCTACTTCTGTTATGCCCTCCGCAATGTTCTCGAGAACAAGAAGTACAGCAACATCGGAGAGGCGCTCGACAAGTGGAATGAATATGTCCAGAGCTTCGGCTTCGGCCACAAGCTGGGAAGCGACTTCCCTGCTGAACTTGGAGGCACCCTGCCGACGTCGAAGATGTACAACAAGCGCTACGGCGAGAACGGCTGGAAATTCACCACCATCATCTCCATCTCCATCGGTCAGGGAGAAATCGGTGTCACCCCGCTCCAGATAGCGAACCTGGCCGCCACGGTCGCCAATCGGGGATGGTACAGGATTCCGCACATCATCAAGTCCTCCGAGGGGGTGGAAATCGATCCGAAGTACAACGAGAAGCAGTACACGATGGTGGACACCACCAATTTCAAGAAGGTCATCAACGGCATGTGGAGGGCGGTCAACAGCGGCTACGGCTCGGGAGGTACTGCCTCCGTGGCAGCCGTCCCCGGTCTGGACATCTGCGGGAAGACCGGAACTGCACAGAATCCAAGAGGAGCGGACAATTCGGTCTTCATCTGCTTCGCGCCCAAGGACAACCCGAAGATTGCGGTTGCCGCCTACATCGAGAATGCGGGGTTCGGAGCGACCTGGGCGGCTCCTATCGCCTCCCTGCTGATAGAGCAGTACCTCAACGGAGAGATAAGCGAAGAAAGGAAGGGACTTGAGAAAAGGGTCCTGGACGGCAATCTGATGAGCCGTGTAAAAGCTGAAAGATAAGAGATGGGACAGAACTTTTCGGACAGAGGGCTCAAGAAGAGCATTGACTGGAAGCTGGTGATCACTTACCTGCTTCTGATCCTCATCGGCTGGGTCAACATCTATGCTTCCATCCACTCCGACGGGCCTTCATCGATCTTCGACTTCGGTTTCCGCTGCGGGAAGCAGTTCGTCTGGATCCTGACAGCGCTGGGACTGGCCGCACTGATTCTGTTCGTGTGCCCCGCCCGATTATGGGAGAGCGCATCCTTCCCGCTGTACCTCATCACACTGGTGCTTCTGGTAGCCGTCATATTCCTTGGCGTCGAAGTCAAAGGCTCGCGTTCATGGTTCGAATTCGGCCCGGTGAGATTCCAGCCTGCGGAGGTGTCCAAGATAACCACATCCCTTCTTCTGGCAACCCTGATGAGCCAGTCCGGTTTCAGGATAGACCGTTTCCGCGACCTGATGCTCACCGCTCTGGTCATCGGAGTCCCGATGCTCGTAATTCTGGGCGAGAGTGAAACCGGCTCAGCCCTGGTCTATGCGGGCTTCATATTCGTAATGTACAGGGAGGGCTTCTCGGGCTGGTGGATTGCCGCAATCGGGATAGCCATCCTGATGTTCGTCCTGACCCTGACAGCCTCGCCGTACACAGCCATGATGGTCCTGATCGGCATCCTGATTGCATGCAATGCACTCAACAACCACAGAAGGTTCAATGTCATCATCGCCGTCAACATCCTCGTTTTCGTCCTTCTGGCGCTTCTTCCGTGGGCGCTCGGCCAGATCGGGACCGAGGAAAGCTTCATCCGCAGGATAAAGCCTCTGTATGTCCTGATAGGAATATGCGTGTGCGCAGTTCCGGTCTTCCTCGCCAAAGGCTTCAGGGAGAGGAACCGCTTCATTTCCCTGTCTGCCATTTCGGTTCTTGCCGGCATTGCCCTGGTCTTCTCAGTCGACTACATCTTCAACGACATCCTCAAAGACCACCAGAGGAAGAGAATCGAAGTGCTTCTCGGAATGAAGGAGGACCCTTCAGGTGTCGGTTACAATGTCAACCAGTCGATGATAGCAATCGGGTCAGGGGGCTTGACCGGCAAGGGCTTCCTGAACGGCACCCAGACCACTTTCGGATTCGTGCCGGAACAGAGTACGGACTTCATCTTCTGCACCGTCGGCGAGGAATGGGGATTCATCGGCTGTCTTGTCGTGATTGCGCTGTATGTGTTCCTGATCTGGAGGCTGATCTACGATGCGGAGCAATGCCGGGAGGCTTTCACCAGGATATTCGGCTACTGTGTGGCCGCCTGCATATTCATGCATCTGTTCATCAATGTCGGAATGACCATCGGCCTGATGCCGGTAATCGGCATACCTCTGCCGCTTCTGAGCTATGGAGGCTCCAGTCTCTGGACTTTCACCGTGATGATTTTCATATTCATTGCCCTCTACCGGCAAGAAAAAAAGTACTATTAGGATGAGAAAGATTGTTTTGGGAATAGCGCTTCTGGGAATGCTTGCGGGCGCTTGCGGACGGGTTTCCGAGTCGAAGAAGACAGAGGAGGAGCCTTTCACCGAACTTCTGGGAGAATTGGAGCCTGGGAGTCTCGGGGATTCGGTCATGGTCTACATAGGGAACGGGGAAGATGACACTGTTGCCACCTATCCGATTCTGGACGACATGTTTGCCGTCATCCTGAAGACGGACAGGATGAAGGCCGGCAGCATCATGATAAAGTACGACGAAGGAATATCCTCAGGTTTTTTTATCCCCGAAGGTGGGAAAATCCGCATCCGGATGGACCGTGAAGGTCGTGTCAGGATTGACCATGAAACCAAAAAGAGCAGCCTGACCAAAGAATACGTCACACTTTCCGAGGAATCGGACAGACTGTATTACGGACTTATCAGGCAGAGGGACTCGGTAGCAAAGGCAGAGGGGCTCACCGGAGAGAGATATGACAGTCTGGATGCTTCTTTTGAGAAGGTTTTCAATGAACGGACGATGGAGCAGTCGCTTGAAGTGCTGAAAAAGCATCCCGATGATGTGCTGGGAGTCCTTGCGATCAAGAATATGCTGTCGGCCGGCGGTGCGTCCAAGGCGCGGGAAATGATCGGATGCCTCAGTGAAGAGGCAAGGAATCACCCATCGTTGCCGGATAGTCTGAAGTTCTGATTTTTTTGTTATCTTTGCGATTCAAGCCTTGGTGGTGAAATGGTAGACACGAGGGACTTAAAATCCCTTGGACAGCAATGTCCGTGCGGGTTCGATTCCCGCCCGAGGCACCTTAGAAAGAGCTAACTGTTTGTTTTCAACGGTTAGCTCTTTTTGTGTCTCTATTTTTGGCGACATTTAGCAAGCTTACTTACGAAGAAGTATTGTGCTGCGATCAATCTTCACATTCTTGACATCCGCACAAATCTTCATAAACAGCAAGTCGCTTTATTATCAACTGGTCCATCGAATGCTTTAGTTCTGGTATTCCCTGACTAATTCTTCAACAATGTAATTGTCCCCATAAAGGTACAGACCAGTCTTCTCGTCATGAAAACGCCGACATGTATTGCTCTTATAGAAGATATCCAGTGCATCCGTCAATGAGATGTGGAAGCGCTCGGACATTTTAACCACGATACAACCTATCCGATTCCAGCGGATGATATTGCGTACTTGTCTATGTTCTTCTGCACTCATAATTCAATAACCTCCTTGAAAGAAATATACTTTTCAATGACTCCCTGATTCAGGATACAGATCTGGTTGTTTGGCTGATGTTCAGAAAGACGGACAAGTGCCGTCTCTTCGTCCATCAGG
>SFMU01000089.1 GCA_004552965.1 Bacteroidales bacterium
CATCAGTCACATAGCTACGGCTATTGACCGGTCCGACTGCCGTCGGCTGCTCGCTGCAAACGTCCACCGGACGTTTGGCTTACCGCTCACGACCTTCTTTGGGTGAAAATCTGACCTCGAAAATCCAATTCAAATCTGACGCAACTTATTTTTTTCAGATTACCTACAAAACAACATATCAAAAAATGTCAACAATTTCAAATCTTCAGAAAGCTCGCGCCGCTTACCAGCCAAAGCTTCCGAAGGCTCTCCAGGGCCCGGTGAAGGTGGTCGAGGGTGCAGCGACCGAGTCTGTCGGCAACCAGGCCGAGATCAAGGAACTCTTCCCTAACACTTACGGAATGCCTGTCGTCGAGTTCGCGGAAGGCGGTCAGCCAAGTTCTGCCGAATTCAATGTCGGAATCATCCTTTCCGGTGGCCAGGCTCCAGGCGGACACAATGTGATTTCAGGTCTGTATGACGGAGTTAAGTCCATCAATCCTGCCAACAAGCTCTACGGCTTCCTTATGGGCCCGGGCGGACTCGTGGACCACAAGTACATCGAGTTCACCGACTCCCTTATCGATGCCTACCGCAACACCGGCGGTTTCGACATCATCGGCTCGGGACGTACCAAACTTGAGAAGGAGTCCCAGTTCGAGAGCGGTATCGAGATTCTCCGCGAGCTCGGCATCAAGGCCCTGGTCATCATCGGTGGCGACGACTCCAACACCAATGCCTGCGTGCTTGCTGAATATTATGCCGCAAAGAAGTACGGCGTCCAGGTCATCGGCTGTCCGAAGACCATCGACGGCGACCTCAAGAATGCCCAGATCGAGACCTCATTCGGTTTCGACACTGCCTGCAAGACATATTCCGAACTGATCGGCAACATCGAGCGTGACTGCAACTCCGCCCGCAAGTACTGGCACTTCATCAAGCTCATGGGCCGCAGCGCATCGCACATCGCCCTCGAGTGCGCTCTCCAGACCCAGCCTAACATCTGCCTTATCAGCGAGGAAGTCGAGGCAAAGAATATGTCGCTTGACGATGTCGTCACCTACATCGCCGAAGTCGTTGCAAAGCGTGCTGCAGCAGGAAACAACTTCGGTACCGTCCTCGTACCTGAGGGAATCATCGAGTTCATCCCTGCGATCAAGAAGCTTATCGCAGAACTCAACGAAGTCCTCACCGACCCGGCAACCGGCGAGTCCCGCGTCTTCTCTTCGAAGGACGAGCAGGTCGCTTTCGTGAAGAGCCACATCGCTCCTGAGAATCTTGCAGTTCTTGAATCCCTTCCTAAGGATGTCGAGCGTCAGCTCTGCCTCGACCGCGACCCTCACGGCAATGTCCAGGTTTCCCTCATCGAGACCGAGAAGCTTCTTTCGGCAATGGTAGCCAGCAAGCTGGCAGCCTGGAAGGCAGAGGGCAAGTACAACGGCAAGTTCTCCGCCCAGCACCACTTCTTCGGCTACGAGGGACGTTGCGCAGCTCCTTCCAACTACGATGCTGACTACTGCTACTCATTGGGTTACAACGCATCACGTCTCATCGCTGCCGGCAAGACCGGTTACATGTCAGTCATCAGGAACACAACAGCTCCTGCTGCCGAGTGGATTGCAGGCGGTGTGCCGATCACGATGATGATGAACCTCGAGCGCCGCAACGGTGCAATGAAGCCGGTTATCCGCAAGGCTCTTGTCGAGCTCGACGGTGCTCCGTTCAAGTATTTCGCTTCCAAGCGTGATGAGTGGGCAGAGCAGACCGCTTACGTCTATCCTGGTCCTATCCAGTACTGGGGACCTTCAGAGGTCTGCGACCAGACAACAAAGACACTTCAGCTTGAGCACAAGTAGGATTCCGGTCCGGTAAGTAAAGATAATCGGGAGGGCGGCCAATCGTCGGAAGACTGGATTGGTCGCCCTCTTTCTTGTTCTTCTCTGGAGGGTAGTCGGGTGGCAGCTTGCTGCCTGACCCTCAGTCGCCTTGCCGGTCAAGTCGGCTGATGCCCTTCAAGGTAGGTGTAGGGCATAATCGTTTGCTCGGTGAGGTCCAATTGGCTTCACCGCGCAAGGAAATCTGCCTCTGAGGGGTCTGTAGGCATGGTGAGCCTGCTCGGTGAATGTCACGAGCCGGAGCGACGTGGGACTGATGACGGTCTCGCCACGCGGAGATGGCACTGAAGTACCTGTGGGGTTGGGCGACGTGCCGAAGGCCGGCCAGAGCATCGGGAAGAGACCGGATAGAGATCGGTTTGGTGATGCTTTGCCACGCCGGGATGGGGCTGAGATGCCTGTGTGCATGATGGCCGTGGCGAAGGACCGGTGGATGACCGTCTCGCCACACCGGGATGGCACTGGAGTACCTGTGGGGTGGGTCGCCGTGCCGAAAGACGGCCGAAGCATCGGGAAGAGACCGGTCTGAGATCGGTTGGGTAATGCTCCGCCAGGCTGTGATGCCATCGATCTTCATGAAATTCACCTGGCACGCCAATCCTCATTACAGGTATCTGTAGGGCACATCCCGGTGCCAGGTGGCATCAAATTGTGTTCACCTGGCACCTTTTTAGTTGCTAACTACTTGATAATCAATAATGGCTCGTTCCAGGTGAATTTCACGAAGCCCAATAGGGCTACTATCCGATACACCAACTCACAGTGGCTCAGCGAGGATGCCACTGAGGCATCTGTAGGCAAGGTCGCCGGACCGGTCGAGGTCCGTTTAGAGGCCAGTTTGAGAGAGATTGTTGGATTGTTCGGCACGTGGGGATGCCACTGAGATGCTTGTAGGCAGGGTCGCCGTGCCGAAGACCGGTCAGAAGACCCCCTTCGCCACGCGAGAATGCCCCTGAAGCACTTGTGGGCAAGGCCGCCGTGCCGAAGACCGATCAGAAGACCCTCTTCGCCACGCCTGGATGCCTCTGGAGTACCTGTGGGCAAGGTCGCCGTGCCGAAGACCGGTCAGAAGCCCCCTTCGCCACACGGGGATGCCACTGGAGTACCTGTGGGGTGGGTCGCCGTGCCGAAGACCGGTCAGAATACCCTCTTTGACACGCCGGGATGCCCCTGGAGCACTTGTGGGCAAGGTCCCCGTGCCGAAGATCGTCCAGAAGCCGCCTTCGCCACGCGAGGATGCCCCTGAAGTACCTGTGGGGTGGGTCACCGTGCCGAAGACCGGTCAGAAGACCCCCTTCGCCACGCGGGGATGCCACTGAAGTACCTGTGGGGTGGGTCGCCGTGCCGATGGATCTGCCGCACACCATCTCCGGACCTCGACGGCCAAAAATAGCCTGATTCTATGGCCGCGCACCCGCTCTGGACCTCGACCGGCAGATAAATGCTCAGACCTGACTGATTGGTTCAGATTACTGAATGTGCTCTACCTCCGGGCTCAGGACGATTCCGAAACGGTCTGAGACGCTCATCCGGATGCACTCCTCCAGAGCGAGGATCTCTTCGGGAGAAGCTTCACCGGAAGCATTGATGATCACCAGAGGCTGGGACGGCCAGACCCCGGCTCCGCCTCGCACTGCCCCTTTCCAGCCGCATTGGTCGATGAGCCAGGCTGCAGGAATCTTCACGAATGGCTCACCGCCTGGACCCGGCACAGGGTAGTGTGGAACTGATGCCTCATCCCTGCCGGAGACCCGGACCACATTGTCGAAGACCTCCCGGCTTACTACCGGATTCTTGAAGAAACTTCCCGCG
>SFMU01000090.1 GCA_004552965.1 Bacteroidales bacterium
ATGATAATGGCGGAACGGAGATCGAGAGAATACATCTTAACCCCGTTTCTTTAAGTTTCGGCTGTCAGGTGCCGAAGGGAGTATGGCATTCCATTGAAGTCTATGAGCCTTCCATCATCTTCGAGGCAAAGGAAGGACGATATGGCCACGATGGAAGCGAGTATCTTCACCCGGAGGAGGCTCCAGAAGCCTATCGTAATGCGCAACCAGCCCCGGATTTAAAGAAAATTGTCGAGTATATTATTGGAGATGAAATCAATTCCGGCAATACGGACAAGTTGACTGCACCCGCAATTGCTGAGTATATCGGAGCATCGACAAGTGAGGTTCAGCAGATAATGGATGAATTAGGTTATTGATTATGAAACGCTTTTTCCAAGGAGTCTGGAAGTTTATCTCCTTCCTGTTCGTCCCTCAGCAGGGAAAGCACATTACGGAGCAGGCTCAGAGCTACGCTGAGCCGGAAGAGAAGAAATAACACAAGAAGCGAGCCTCTCGGCCCGCTTCGGTGTTTTCACAACGGAATGATCCTTATTGTGATTCACTAATGACATTTCAACGGCAAAGATAAACAATTCCCGTGAAAAAGGTATTGGGCATAAACGTCAACCTCTCCGCCGTCTCCTGGGCGCTTGCGGACAGGGCGGAATCGGACTGCGAGACCGGAGCGCTGCTCCGGGCCGGGGTTCGTGTGCCCAACCTCTCCCCGGTCGAGAAACTTGCCTTCGCCCGTGGCGATGCCACCGCAACCAATCTTCAGAGGAAGGAGCAGCGTGTCATCCGCCGGATGAGGAACCGATACCTTCTGCGAAGGCAGCGACTCATAGAGGCGCTGAGGAGGGAGCACCTGCTCTCCCCTTCCGATCTTCTGTCAGAGGACGGCCCGGACACTACCTATGAGACATGGAAGCTCCGGGCGAAGGCCGCAAGTGAACGGATCTCGCTTCCGGAGTTCTCCAGGGTCCTCCTGATGATGAACAAGTCCAGGGGCTGCACTACCAAGCGCCGCATAAAGGACACGACCTGGTTTGACGAGCTCCACGCGGGTGACCTTACCTATGGCCAGTTCATCTGCGGGAAGGTCCTTGCCGGAGAACCGCTTTCCGGGCAGCTTCATCTCCGTGCCGACTCAATCGCCGAGTTCGACAGGGTATGGGACCGCCAGGCCTCTTCCCATCCGGAGCTGACTCCTGAGCTGAAGGCTGAGATTCGTGACAGAATCATCTTTTATCAGCGCCCGATGAAGTCCGAGAAGTCCTCGGTTCCGTTCTGCCCGTATGAATCGTGGGAGCGGGAGATTGAAGGGCAAGGCGCCAAGGTGCGCATTAAGCGAATGGGCAGTCGTGTCGCACCGAGGTCTTCCCCGCTGTTCCAGAGGATGCGTATCTGGGAGGTTCTCAATAACTTAACCTTATGGCCGTTCGAAACAAGTGTGAAACGTTCCATCACTTTGGAGGAAAAATGTGCACTTGCAGCCGAGCTGGAGTTCCGTGAGGAGATGAGTTCGGATGAGGTCCTTGAGTTCCTTTTCCAGGAAGAAGCGAAGGGGTACTCGATGAACTACTCTTCCATCAAGGGCAACGTAACCATGGCCCGTCTGGCGCAGTTCCTTCCGAAGGAGATGCTTGCTTTCGACCCTCTCCTTCCGAAGGAAGAGTATGAACGGCAGCTCCCCTTCCGCCTGTGGCATCTCATCTATTCGCTCCTTCCGCCTGTGGCATCTCATCTATTCGCTCGGAGGTGATGACGAGGAGGATCTGTTGGCAGGCAAGATTCGGGAACTCACCGGAGTGGATGATGAGACTGCACACAAGATTGCCGGAATCGAGTTCGAAGATCGTTTCTGCGGACTTAGCCACAAGGCCATGCGCAAGATTCTTCCGGTGATGATGTCCGGAGTGAAGTATTCCCAATCTGTGGTGGCCGCCGGTTACAAGTACGGCACCGTGACCGCCGGGACTCTTGACAGGATGCCGGATCTGTCTGCCAACCATTTTTGGAACCCGGTTGTCGAGAAACTCTTTTTTCAGGTCATTCATATAGTGAACTCCCTTATGGAGGAAGGTCAGAAGCCTGATGCCATAAGGCTCTGTCTGGATATCCCGGTGGGATCATATATCCGTAAGGAGATGCAGCGACTTCTGAAGATGGTGGTCTATCATTCCAAAGTGTTCTTCCGCAAGCGGGACGAAGCATCAGATGTGGATTACATCGCTGATGCGAAGGATGCCCTGCGCATAGCTGCGGGAAGTGGCTTCGATAAGGACGAGTTCGAGCGGCAGTCGCAGCGTGTCCTGGATGAAATGCTTGTATCTTACCGGGTGCAGGGCCGTGTGGCGACGGCGAACACCAACCGAATCAAGGTCGGCGGCGGACGGATTGTCGAGCAGAAGTGCCTCACTCCGAGAAGACAGATCCATAAGGAGCAGATATACCGCAGAAAGGAGACCGCCGATGGGGCGGTGACGTTTGTCATCAGGAAGCCCGCTTCGGGGGATGACCTTCAGGAAGGGCAGAAGAAGATGACTGTCGGGAGCAGGATTACTGCATATCCGCTTCGCTGGAAGCGTGACAAGGAGGGCCGTCTGATCCTGGATTCCGAAGGCAATCCGATTCCAAATGACTATGCCATCTTCAGGAACAACCATCATGTCGCCGTCTATGAGGATACCGACGGAAAGCTGCACGAGGAGGTGGTCACCTTCAAGCAGGCGCTGGATAGAAGGGTGAAGGGGAGGCCCGCCATCGACAGGGACTATAACAAGGATGCCGGATGGGGTTTCTGCTACAGCATCTGCATCAATGAGATGTTCGTGTTCCCGGACGAGAGCGCAGGTTTCGAGCCGAAGGCGGTTGACCTTATGGACCGGGAGAACCGGCCTCTTATCGGCAAGCACCTTTTCCGGGTGCAGAAGTTAAGTCACAAGAGCTACTCCTTCGTTCTTCACAGCAACCCCTCGCTGGAGCAGGATCGTGCGATGAAGGACATTACATGGAAGCGGGTCCACTCCCCTGCCGGCATGAAAGGTGCGATAAAGGTGAGACTCAATCATCTTGGGGAAATCGTCGAGGTCGGCGATGTGTGCTGATGGATTTTACAACCGAAAATTAAGCTGTCCAATTCCACCTGGACGTGAACAGTTCGAAGAAAGATAACAGGGGCCGGTCATCGGAAGATGGCTGGCCCCTTGAAATGTCTGCATGGTGAATCACAATTATGTTCCACGCAGGCGATATTTCGCCAACGTAAAAATAGTTCATTTCCTGGACAATTCCAAATAAATGTTTGGTATAGGTTTGGGTAATTGGTATGAGTTTGGTGAAAATCTAATCCCGGCAGAAGAACGTCCTTATATCCTCATCCGGAATCCTCATTCCCCATTTGTCCGGCTCCTTTCGTGTCATCTTTCCATAAGGACTCCTCGGGCCCTTGTGGACGGCCTCCAGATCCTTCATGGGTGTACCCATCATCGAGTGCGTCTTTCTCTTCAGAAGCCCGGCGATTTCCGGAGCGCCTTCATCAAGACCCTTCCATGCAGCCTCGCAGACATCCCGGTCATGGATCCTTCCCTTGCGGTATGCCGCCGGGAAGACAGGACCGTACTTCCATACCTGCGGCTGCTCAATCCCCAAAGGGTTGCCGGAGGCGAGACAGGATCCGTACAGGCACCAGAGGATGAGCTGTGCCTTCGACATGGAGAGCCTGTATCCCGCAACCTCGGCCACTCTCGCGATGGCATCGATAAGTACTATGCTGTCATAGGACGCACTGCCCGCAGGTGCACCCGGTGCGCCGCCTTCAGACCTTTTCTCTTCCGGCTTTTCTGCTTCCCCTTCCTCCGTATTCGCATCTTCCGTCATTATCTCCGCTTTCCTGACCTTTTCATCCTTCATTTCCTTGTCCTTCTCTTCAGGCCTCTCTGTGACGCTGTCACCGAGCAAGGCGGCAAGGGACAGCGGATGGATGGAGAGTGTCCTGAGCCTTGGCAGGTTCTGGGCGGGATGCAGTTCCCTGAACTTCATCCTGAAGGACTTAATGAGGTCGTTGATGGCTGTCCTGACCTCGCTTTCCTGCATCTGTGTGTCCTGCCCGTTTATCCATCGGATGACTCCCTCCATCCTCTCAAGAGTTACTGCATTCGTCGTTTCCATATCGTCAGAGTTTTACTGTTGATGTCCGCCGGACATCCCGTCGGAACGACGCAGACAAAGGGGACGGAAGAGGCACCGCAGTGAACGGACCGAAGGCAAACGATGCGGCCTTGTCCGTGTCGGCTTGCCGAGGGGATGTGAGCAGAGGAGCTGTGCGGCCCCAACTTCGCAAAGTGCAGACGGATGGCGGGCGTGGAACAGAAAAAGGGCGGCAGCACACTTGCCGCCGCCCTGGTCAGGAGTCCCTACGTCATTCCTCTTTCCTCTCCGTCCGGGTTCGTCTTCTCCTCGAGTGACCGCGCGCTGCGCACCGGAGGATATCGAGTGACCACTCGACCTCACTGATGGCCTCGTCGATGCTCTTTGACTCCGCGAATCCATCCACAACGCTGTTCGCCTTGCTTCGCAGCTCTCTGAGGGTATCGAGGAACGCTTGCGCATCCTCGAGGCAGTCGGATGCCGATGTCCTGCATCCCCGCATCTCCTCGATGGCGGCGATGGCATTGTCGGCTTCCATCAGGGCATCCCCGATGATGTTGAACTCCGTGCATCCGCCGTGTGCGGATGCGGTTCTGCGTGCCGCCATCAGGCCTGACTGGTAGTGTCTTCCACTTTCTGCGGCTTCTTCAAGAAGGTGATAAATTACTTCTCTTGTCATAAAAACAATGTTTTAAAAGGTTATTATATCCGGCGGGAACCGTTCCCGTCCGTTTTTCGCCTCAGGTGGCGGAAGCCGTTCGGAAGGGATGCTCTCGGTGGATTGTCGTGTATGTCATCGTTCCCTGACGGGAAGTATCGTGTTTCCTTGCAGGTGAGTGTGGCAGGAGTCTTTCCCACAGATGCGCACAGGCTCCTGCGGGTGTCCGGGCAACGTGTTGCCGGGACACGACCCGCCAGCATTAGCTGTCCGCAGCGGGCCTGAAAGCAGATGTGGAGAAAGACAGGGAAGCATGTTCCGGACGGCGTGTCCCAGCGTCCAGGAGCCTCACCCGCTTCCGCGTTAGGCCGGATAACGCGAAAGCATGTGAGAAGGGACAGGGACTGCCTTCCTAACCCGTTCCACGCACGGCAGGAGGCCGAAGGGAACGTCGGCGAAGGCAAGACTTCCGGAACATGCGGCGGGAGAGGGTCTCCACAT
>SFMU01000091.1 GCA_004552965.1 Bacteroidales bacterium
TCGGTAGTCGCAAAATTTGCGACACCCAAGAAATATGGCCGAAGGGAGGGATTCGAACAGACTCAGTATCCAGAATACTATAGTTTGGAGATGATAACCTCTGTCGGGTATAGGGTTAAAAGCAGAAACGGTATCATTTTCAGACGCTGGGCCAATTCCGTCTTGAAGGACTATCTGATCAAGGGATACGCAGTCAAGAACAGCCTCATTCAGGAGCGTTACGATGAACTTAAGGCATTGGTGGACACGATGGGTCGTGCGATGCGGTATCTCGAAACCGGAGACGGCGACCAGATTATTTCGATTTTTGATGTTGTCCGTGACTATACTTATGCCCTTGACACACTGGACGGCTACGATTACCAGAGCCTGGAAATCAAGAATACATCCGGGAAAGAAACCTTTCACGCAACTTACGAAAATGCTATGGAGGTAATAAACGGTCTGAAAGAAAAATTCGGCGAGAGTTCTCTCTTCGGAAAAGAGAAAGACGAATCATTCAGGAGCTCCATAGGACAGATTTACCAGACTTGGGACGGGCAGGACCTCTATCCGTCTATAGAAGAAAAAGCCGCTGTGCTTCTATACCTGGTTACAAAGAACCATTCCTTCACTGACGGCAACAAGAGAATAGCAGCTACTCTTTTCTTGTGGTTCATGGAGAACAACGGTATCTTGTACGCTCCGGATGGAAGCAAGAGAATAGCTGACAATGCTCTTGTGGCATTAACCCTGATGATTGCAGAAAGCAAGGCCGATGAGATGGATATGATGGTGAAAGTCATAGTCAACCTTATAAATAAAAGCAATAGATAACAAATCATAGTATGAAGTTAGGATATGCCCGCTGCTCGACGATCGACCAGAACCTGGACTGGCAGATAGACGCACTCACGAAGGAAGGGTGCGACAGGATTTTCCAGGAGAAGTTCACCGGAACCCGGAAGGACCGTCCGGAACTCCTCCGGATGATGGATATGCTCCGGGAAGGAGATACTGTCATCATCTGCGAGCTCACCAGGCTCAGCCGCTCGGTAAAGGACCTCTTCGACCTGGTCGAGCAGGTGGAGAAGGCCGGGGCGAACATCAAGTCGCTGAAGGAACCGTGGCTTGACACGACCACGCCGCAGGGAAGGCTGCTCTTCACCATCTTCAGTGGCGTGAGCCAGTTCGAACGCGAGCTCATCCGCGAGAGGACGATGGAAGGACTTGCATCGGCACGCGCGAGAGGAAGGATGGGAGGAAGGCCTAGCAAGGATCCGAAGATAGTCGAACAGGCTCTTACCCTCTATGACTCCAGAGCATACTCTGTGGATCAGATTTCAAAGACCACCGGTATAAGCCGAAGAACACTATATAAATATGTAAACCTCCGCAAGGAGAATCAGAATAACAACTTGAATCATGATAGAAACAGATAGACTCATCCTACGTCCGTGGCTGGACTCCGATGTGGAGGCACTTTTCAGATACGCTTCCGATCCGGACGTGGGCCCTAGGGCGGGATGGCCGCCTCATAAGGACATTGAGGAGAGCAGGAGGGTGATCCGGGACATCTTCACCAATGACCGCACCTGGGCTGTCACTCTGCGCGAGACAGGGGAGGCAATAGGTTGTATGGGGTACTTCATCCACGGCGAGAGCAACATCCCGATAGGGGAGGAGGATGCCGAAATCGGCTACTGGATAGCCAAACCTTACTGGAACCGCGGCATCGCCACTGAAGCTCTCCGGGCAATGATCGATTACTGTTTCAATGTCAAGGGGTTCCTAACTTTATGGTCGGACTTCTTCATCGACAACCCGGCCTCCGGACGTGTTATGGAGAAATGCGGGTTCAGGGACACAGGGGAGATCAACTGGTGCAGCCATCTCTATCACGGGGATGACCGGCCGGTACACATAATGAAGTTGAATTACGCACTTTAGAAGAAGGAAGTGGAATAAGATGGAGATTGATACCGGCAATATGTGTTCTCACCTGAAGAGGAAACTCTTCGAGGAGGACGGGCCATACCACAAGATATGGCTTGCACTGCAGGCGGACAGCGAATTGACAGCCATTGTCCGTAGCCGCCAGTTGCATATCTACCGTAACGGAAAGAAGGTCTTGATACTCGCAGGCAAGGCAGCACCGAAAATTTTGAGGGAAGATAGAATCACGGAATTGTTCTGATGCCAACACTGATAATCAAGGACAAGCACTCAGGCAAGTTGACTTTGCCTCATTACCTCCTTATCAACGACCGGATTGTTGGTCTTATGAAAGGGGAGGCACGAGTCACTGTGCCCGCAGCGACATTCAAGGTAACCGTTCGCAGTTCAATAAAGTTCATTGAGTCATCTGCGATGGTTACAACATCAGAGGCAGTTGATACCTTTCTGGAATTCGGTGACAGGGAGAAAATATGGGACATCATCTTCTGGGTAGACATGGTTCTCTGGCTTGTGAAGAGACTTATCAATCTGCCGGAGCCCTGGGGACTTATCTACGAGGTGCTGAGTAACGGATTCTTTGCCGTATGGCTCATGAGGGTGTGGATAATCCGCAAGAAATACTTCAAGGTGGAAGTGTACCAGAAGATTGCGAAAAGGGATAATGATAAGCAGCAACAATGATGAAAGCTTACACATACATAGACAAGGGTCATTTTGCCCTTCTGGAGAAACCGGAGCCGAGGATTCTCGACCCGAATGATGCCATAGTCAAGGTGACTCTGGCGAGCATCTGCACCAGCGACCTGCACATCAAGTACGGCAGTGTGCCCCGTGCCGTTCCCGGAATCACCGTCGGCCACGAGATGGTAGGAATAGTCACCGAGGTAGGGGAACAGGTTCATTCTGTAAAGCCGGGGGACAGGGTGACGGTCAATGTCGAGACCTATTGCGGAGAATGCTGGTTCTGCAAGCACGGTTATGTCAACAACTGCCAGTCCCCGGACGGCGGTTGGGCGCTCGGCTGCCGAATCGACGGAGGACAGGCTGAATATGTCCGCGTCCCCTATGCCGACCAAGGACTCAACAGGATTCCGGACAGTGTCACGGATGAGCAGGCTCTGTTTGTCGGGGATATACTTGCAACCGGCTTCTGGGCGGCAAGAATCTCCGAAATCAAGGAAGAAGATACAGTACTCATCATCGGAGCCGGCCCTACAGGCATCTGTACGCTGCTCTGCGTGATGCTGAAGCATCCGAAACACATCATCGTGTGCGAGAAGTCGGAGGAGAGGCGTGCCTTTGTAAAGGAACACTATCCGGATGTAATTGTAACAACACCGGAGGAGTGCACGGGGTGCACCGGTGCATACGGTGCACCCTTGGGCGGTGCAGATGTCGTCATCGAAGTTGCAGGATTGGAGGACAGCTTCCAGCTCGCATGGCAGTCAGCACGCCCGAATGCAATAGTCACCGTAGTCGCCCTCTATGACCGTCCTCAGATACTGCCTCTCCCGGACATGTACGGCAAGAACCTCACCTTCAAGACAGGCGGTGTTGACGGCTGCGACTGTGCCGAGATTCTCTCGCTGATAGAGCAGGGACTGATTGACACCACGCCGTTGATTACTCACCGGTATAGTCTGGAGGATATTGAGGAGGCGTATAATGTGTTTGAGAACAAGTTGGAG
>SFMU01000092.1 GCA_004552965.1 Bacteroidales bacterium
ACGGACATTCTCAGCCAGCAGCATGTAGAAATTGTCACCATAGCCACCCCTCATCATCTCGGCATCACGAGAAAACTCCTCATTGAACAAATCCACGAAAATAGCCTCCTTCTTGCCATTGAGAAGTTTCAGAGCTATCCACTCATTCCAGCCAGTCACGAAAACATTGTCGATTCTGTCGATGTTGTCGAAGACGGTCTGCCACTGGTTGCGGAAATTGCGGCCATTGCGGAAATCCTCCTTGATCTCCTTGTGAGTCTTTGCATCCCAGCCACGTCCCCGGCAGGTGGTAGTGTCAGAGAAAGTCACTGTCTCGACCGAATGCTGGGAAACAGACACCGAAATGACACCATTGTGGAGACGCTGAGGATTGTCCCAGCTCATCCAAGGAAAAGCATTCTCATCGTACGGAGCATTCGGCCACTGCGACTCACGGACATCGAAAATCTCCTGCAGCTCGTCCGAAATGTAGTCCGGATTGGTACCCTGGTCGGAGGACTTGTTCTTTTTTGTAAGACCGACAACCAGAGGCTTGCCCTTCGGACTGTAGAAAAGACCGTCCCACTCCCCTGACTTGACGAAATTGTCATAAATCATCTGCACGGACCGGCCGGAAGCACTGTTGGTGTAGAAAGCAACCTTCGGGACATCGAAGCCCTGGGAAGCAAATTTCTTGAGCACGTTCAGCACGACAGAGATAGCTTCCGGATAGACCACGGCATTGGTGGTGTCGAACATCAAGTAGTCGATCCCCGCATTCATCAGAAGCTCCACATGACGGGTGACAACCCAAGGGTCACGGCTGTCATAGTAGCCATAAAGCGGCTCGCCCCAGAAATGGAACTGCCCGGCAGGACTCTTCGGAGTACCCTCCGGAGCAGCCCAAAGATCTTCCGGAGCCTCTTTCAGAAGCTTGGAAATGTCATAGATGCCTTTCTGCTGACCCGGATGCTGGCCGAGCCAGACAAAGTAGAAGATACCGACATCCTTTTTTTTGCCGGTCTCCCCGGCGGAAACCGATGTAACGAGCAGCAAAGCTGCCGCAAACGATAAGAGAATCTTTTTCATTGAGTTTGGTTTAGTTAAAAAAGTGGTTACTTGATTCTGGTCTTGAACTGATAGGTGCCGGACCCGACCTCCCTGGCAGAATGGCCGCCAACGGCATCCGGAATCCAGACAGTGGCAGAAGTACCGGCAGGGATGGTGACATCAAGAGTCAACGTACGGCCCTTCTTCCTCCAGGCACTCCTGATCGTGCCCTTCACCGTCTGAAGCTCTCCTTCGGCAAAATCAAGTTCATCGAATATGTAAGGCTTGATCGTGAAATGCTCATAGGCAGGCCTGTCGAACTCCGGACTGATGCCTGCGACATATTTATGGAACCATGAACCGATGGAACCCATCATCGGATGGTTGTGCGAATTCATGGCATCTCCGGTCAGATACTCCCAACGCTCCCAGAGAGTGGTTGCACCATTGGCAAGCATAAAGCCCCAGCCTGGATATGTAGTCTGGGTGGCAATCCTGAAAGCCTCCTCCTTGTGACCATATTCAGTCAGCATCTCAAGAAGATACTTCGTACAGAGGTTGCCCGTCGTCAGATGATAATCATGCGCAACGACATCGGCGACAAGGTTGTCCACAACCCTCTGAATCCTGTCTTTCGGAACTATGCCAAGGAAGAGGGCAAAGGAATTCGCAGCCTGGTTGTTGCTGCCGTAGCCACCAGCCTCCTCGTCCCAGTACTCGCGATTGATGGCCGCAGCGGTCTTTTCGGCAAGTTCCGAATAGTAAGCCGCATCCTTCGGCCTCTCGGCAACGACTGCCATCTGTGACAGCATCACGGCACAATAGTAAAGGTAGCCTGTAGAAATCAGAAGACCCGGAGTGTACTTCGAGACACCGTTGTCAGGATGCATCAGGAACTCCCTCGGAGGACACCAGTCACCATAGTAGCTGTAGTCCACTATGCCGTCCTTTGTACGCGAATTCAGATAGTCCACCCAAGCCTTCATGTTGTCGAAACCGTCGATTATCAGGGACTTGTTGCCGTAGAACTTGTAGGAATTGTAGGCAAGGAGAAGGAAGCTGGCACAGACCGGATCCGCAGGCCTTGCACCGAAACGGAACGGAGCCACGCAGGTGATTGTTCCGTCCGACCCCTGGGTGTCAACTATATCCCAGAAAAACTTAGGGAAGAATCTTGCCATGTCGAAGTTGTAGAATGCCGGCTCCATGCTGACGGTAAGGTCATTGAGCCAACCCATCCTTTCATCACGCTGAGGGCAGTCTGTAGGCACGCTGTGGAAGTTGGACGCCTCCGTGTTGAGCACCATCGTGTTGATGTCGTTCAGAAGGGAATTGCTGCAGTTGAAGCTGGAAGTCCTTTCCATGGAAGAGCGGACCACCCTGACCTGGATGTCATCGACAGAAGGAGCCTTCTCCAGACCATCTATCTGGACAAAACGGAAACCGTGGTAGGTGAACTTCGGCTCCCAGGAGAACTCCTCATCGGTCGCAGGGATGAAGCTGTCCTCGCTCTTGGCATTGCGGAGATTGTCCTGGTTGACAAGACCGTTGTCCCTGAGTGTTTCAGCATAGCGGAGTCTGACCTTCTTTCCGCCCATTCCGGCAACCTTGAGGGAGATCCATCCGGCGAGGTTGCGGCCGGCGTCGACAACATAGACACCCGGCTGCGGCTCGGAGACGGAAGCGGGAGCAAAAGACTCCATCACCTTGATAGGCTCCATCTGCTGGGAAACCAGCTTGCCGACAGGCTCGTCAGTGTTGTAGGCGAGACCCCAGACCTTGTTCATCAGGCCAGCAGGGCGGTACGGTTCGAAAAGCTCGGGGTTTTCCTCGCGCGCATCGAAATGTTCGCCATCGAATATGCTGGTGTACATCGTTGAGCCTGCAGTGATGGCCCTCATTTCCCCTGAAGTCAAAGCGGCCACGGAACCATCCTCGAAGTAGACAAGCATCTGCATCCTCAACTTCGGAGTGCCGATGAAGCCGGGAGCCACAGCCACCACGATGGTGTTGGCCTCCTCGGTGAAGCAATCGGAAATGTCGTAGGTCGCATAGTAGATCCGCTTGCTGTAGGAACTCTGGGCAGGATCCAGAACATGGTCTCCGACCTTCTTGCCATTGATCATCAGCTCATAGAAGCCAAGGCCGGCGATGTACATACGCGCCTCCCTGACCGGTTTCTTTCCGTAGGCGACGGTCGCCTTGAAATAAAGGACACGGCCGGGCATTCCGGTGGCATAGCCGATCCATCCTCCCCACCAGTCCTCCTCATGGAGAAGACCCATCTCGAAAGAAGCAGGGGCGGACCAGTCCGTGACGACATCGTCCTCAGTCCAGACACGGACTTTCCACCAGTAACGGGCACGGGACGACAGGGTCTTGCCCTTGTAGATTATGCCTGTGGAAGCAGAAGCCGGCTTCTTGCCGCTGTCCCACATGTCAGCCTCACCGTTGGCCAGCTTCTCCGGAGAAGTGGCCACCAGAACCTGATAGGCCTTCTGCATGCAGCCACGGCTGTC
>SFMU01000045.1 GCA_004552965.1 Bacteroidales bacterium
TACCGGCTGAAAGCAGGCCCCTGAAGGCCCTGACCTGGTATTGGGCCGGAGAATGGTATTTCGACTGCCAGGACTATGACCGCTCGATGGAGTACTCGCTCAAGGCGATGAAACTGAGCAAATTCCATCCTGACCCGCTGCTGGAGGCGGACTGCGCCAGCATTCTCTCCATACTCCATTTCAGACGCTCGGACTACCCCAAGGCTATGGAATATGCCGAAAGGACGCTGGAGATAGCCCGTGAGCAGAAAGACATCAGCCGCATATCCACCTCTCTCAACACCCTTGCAGGAATATGCCTGGCCTCGCGTCAGCCCGCCCAGGGAGAGCAATACATCCTGGAAGCCATACATCTGTGCGAGCAGGGGAAGGACAGCCTTAAACTGGCCATAAGATGCGGTATGGCAGCAGAGATCTACCACTCGATGGGAGAGAACCGGAAAAGCCTTGAATACTCGCAAAGGGCCTATGCACTTGATTCATTGTCAGGCAGAACCGACAAGGCCGCGATAAGGCTGGCCCAGATGGCGGACGCCTGTTACGCCCTCGGAGACCACACGAAGGCGAAGGCTTGTCTGGAGAAGGCAATGCCCGTCCTCAAAGATGCGGGGAACCTCCAGTCCTGGGCGATAAGCGCCAACCTTTACGGTGAGATACTTCTTGAAAGCGGCGAGACTTCAGAGGCTGAGACGTATTTCCGGGAGGCTCTCAAGATATTCTCCCTCAGACGGGACAGATACAACGAAAGCCGCTCCAGGCACGGTCTGAGCAAGTCCCTGCTGGAGTCCGACCCTGCCGAATCGGCAAGACAGATGCAGATTTACAGCTCTCTGCGCGACTCTCTGTATGACAGCGAGATGAACATGGGCCTGAATGAAATGCATGCCCGTTTCCAGAACGGAAGGCTTCAGTCAGAGAGGGACAGTTACAGGCGTTCCCTTATTTTGCTCAGCGCTCTTCTTGTACTCATCGCACTCGCTACGGCATCATATATCTTTATCCGCCGCAGGCGTCTTATGAATACGGCGGAAACTTCGGCCGGCAGCCCTGCTTCGGACTGCAGCCCTGTTTCGGCCTGCAGCCCTGCTTCGGACTCAGACAATACTGGCCGGCAGGAACAAGGCACGCAGGCTGAGCAGGGCGGACAAGGCCCGCAGGCTGAGCAGCGCGGACAAAGCCCGCAGGCTGAGCAGAGCGAACAAAGCACGCAAGATGAGCCGGGCGAAGATAGCAGACAGTGCGAGCCGGGCGAAAAGAGCATACAGTGCGAGCAGGGCGAAGGGAGCAGACAGTGCGAACAGAGCGAAGAGAGCGGACAGTGCGAGCAGGGCGAAGAGAGCGAGTTCATCGAAAATCTCGGCGCCCTCATCCGCGAGGCGATGGATTCCGGAAAAGTCGATTTCGAAGAGATAGCCTCACGGATGTGCATTTCCCGCACTCATCTCAACAGAAAAGTCAAATCCATCACCGGAGGCACCACCTCCGACCTGGTCCTCAGTTACCGCATCGCCAAAGCCAAGGAACTGCTCCTCACCACCGACCTTCCGGTTTGGGAAGTGGCCGAGCAATGCGGCATCAGCGACCCCGCCTACTTCAGCACCCTATTCAAGAAAGCAGTAGGCAAATCCCCCGGCCAGTTGAGGAAAGAACGTTCATAGATCTCCCGGCGACCAAGCCGGTCAATAATCAGGAAGAGTGACCGAATCAGTCATAAGACTGTCCAGTCACTCTTCCATATTGCTTTGTCATGGAGGCGGATGCTATCCGCGCCACGGGCCGGTTGCCTTGATGGATGCTACCATGCGAGAGCAGAAGCGCCGAGGATGGCGGCATCGGACTCCTTGAGGGAAGTGTAGACGAGTTTAACCTTGTTCTTCCAGAGAGGAAGGAGGTTCTCGTTCATTGCCCTGAGGATAGGTTCGGTGAGGAACTCCTTGTTTCGTGCAAGACCGCCGAAGAGGACGATTGCCTCAGGTGCGGAGAAGTTCACGAAATCAGCAAGAGACTGGCCCAGAAGGGTTCCGGTGTAATTGAATATCCTGATGGAGAGTTCGTCACCCTGCCTTGCGGCATCATTGACGTCCTTTGCGGAAATCTTGTCGAGCTTGCGCAGGAGTGAAGGCTCATCGGTGTTGTCGAGCCATTCGCGGGCTGTCCTTGCGACACCGGTAGCCGAGCAGTAAGCCTCGAGGCAACCCTTCTTGCCGCAACCGCACTGACGCGCATTAGGGCTTCTGTCGATGATGACATGGCCGAGCTCGCCTGCAAAACCGTCGTGGCCATAGACAAGCTGGCCGTTGATGATGATACCGCTTCCGACACCTGTGCCGAGAGTGATCATGATAAAGTCCTTCATACCCTTGGCGGATCCGTAGTGCATCTCACCGAGAGCGGCAGCATTGGCATCGTTGGTGAGGGAAACCGGCATGCCGTCCATGGCCTCGGTAAGGAGCTTTGCGAAAGGAATCTCGCCATTGTTGCCCCAGGTGAGGTTCACAGCGTTCTCGATGGTTCCGGTATAGTGGTTTGCATTCGGAGCTCCGACACCGACTCCACGAACCTGACCTTCAACGCCAGCCTCCTTGATGATCTTCTTGAGGGCCTCTGCAAGTTCAGCGATGTACGGTTCAACAACGTCATGATTGTCGGAACGGATGACAGTCTGTGCAAGTACATTACCGTTTTTGTCAACGACACCGCATTTTGAGGTCTGACCACCGATGTCAACACCTACTACATAGTCTTTTTCCATAGTACAAAAAAATTTTTGAAGATTCTTTATTCAACTTATTCAACTGGAATGTCCTGGTTGACGTTCTTGCTTCCGATGAGGGCATAGTAGAGGAGATAACCGAGGCAGGCGATAAGCAGCCAGTAGCTCTCTATCGAACCGACTTTGTCGGCAAGCACGTTCTGGAGGAACGGAATGATACCGCCACCGCAGACAAGGGTCATGAATATTCCGGATGCCGGAGCTGTGTACTTTCCGAGACCCTCGGCGGCGAGATTGAAGATTGCGCCCCACATGACCGAGGTGCAAAGACCGCAGGCTGTGATGAATACGAGGGCTACCGGAAGTTCCTTTCCGAACATTGCGATCTTGGCAGTCTCAGGGATGAAGATGAAGCAGAGAAGGAAGACGATTGCTGCCAGCGAGGTGGAGGTAAGCATTGCCTTCGAAGACACCTTTCCGCCGATTGCGCCGCCGGCAAGACGGCCGATCATCATGCAGAACCAGTAGGCACCGATCATGGTACCGGTGAGTGCCGGTCCCACCCAAGGAATCTCTGAAAAATAGATGTTGGCTGTGTTCGGAATGCCGACCTCAATACCTACATAGAAGAATATGGCAATGGCTCCGAGAACGAAATGACGGAATGACATAGGTCCGTAATGATCCTTTCTGACATCGCCCGCAAGGCGGGAAGCCCTTTCCTCAGGAGTCTCCATGTGAGGCTCAGGAATCTTCGTGAGGGCGATGATGACAGCTGCAAGAGCGAAGATGGCCATGGCAATCAGCATTGCAGGGGCTGCATCCTTTACCGAGGCGTTGTCAAGCGAACCGCCGACAAGGTAGCCAAGAAGGATCGGGGCAATCGTGCCGCCGATGGAGTTGCAGGAACCTCCAAGCTGGATGAGACGGTTGCCTGTGTTTCCGCCACCGCCGAGAGTGTTGAGCATCGGGTTCACGACGATGTTGAGCATGCACATCGAGAAACCGGCGATGAAGGCGCCGACTACATAGACGGCAAAACTCTCTGCAGGGCCTGAGATCCACTGGACAGCCACACCGGCAAGGCCGACGATGACTGCTGCAAGGGCAGTGAATTTGTAGCCCTTCCTCTTGAGGATGATGCCGGCAGGAATGCCCATGCAGGCATAAGCGATGAAGTTGGCAAGGGTTCCAAGTTGTGAAAGAGCCTTGGTTGCTCCGAACTGATTGGTGACGATTACACCCATCGAACCTGCGAAATTGGTAACGAATGCAATCATGAAGAACAGTGCAAACATTACGATGATTGCAGGCAAATGTTGATTCTTATTAGCCATTTGAGTATTGTTAATTAGTGTTATCCTTTCCATTGGCAAGTCTTCTGTCCGGCATCGCGTCGACATGCCGTCATCAAGCCTCCATTCATAACAGCTATCTTCAACAAATATAACAAACTTTTTGGATATGTAGAATGAATTTGGGATTCGCTGCCGGCAAACACCTTTTTTGTATAAGATTCAGCTTCGAGAGACAGGAAATGCGGTTGGGAAAGACCTTCCGGATGCGGTTCGCCACCTTCCGGATGCGGCTCGCCACCTTGCGGATCTGTTCGCCAGCTTGCTGCAATAAAAAAAGAAGGCTGCCGCTTTCCCCAAAACGACAGCCTATATATAAAACGAACTTAACAAATAGACAACAAAAGAACTTTTGTCTGTCCGAATGCAAAGATATACATCTTTTGGAATATTTACAATGTTTTATGTAATTTTTTAAATCGGTTTTTGTAAAAAAATATAAGCGCGACCCCTATCTTGCTCATTGTCGCGAAGATACGGACAAGAATCTCAACTGTTCCGGTAGGCCAATGGGGTCATTCCCGTATGACTCTTGAAGAACTTGTGGAAAACGGCGGAGTCCACGAAATGGAGGCGGTAGACTATCTCCTTGATACTCATGTCTGTATATTTCAGCATATTCTTGGCTTCAAGAATGACATAGGCATCGATCCACTCCGGGGCCGAACGCCCGCTGACCTGCTTGATGAGTTTGGAGAGGTACTTCGGTGACAGACCCATCCGCGAGGCATAGAAGGCAACACCCCTCTCCGAGGTATGATATTCAGCGACCAGGGAGATGAAGTGCCTGTAGATCAGATTCGCCCGGACCGTGGACGATGGCAGGGCGTACTGGGGAGTGACAGTCCCCGGCTCCGGTTCCTCAAGTCTGGAACTGAGGCAGTAGAAGAAAGAGGTCATCAGAGAACCGATTGCACGCTTCCGGTCCGGAGAGTCGGTCTTCAGCAGGCTGTTGAACAGCGAGAAATACTTGTTGCACAGGGAAAGGGCCTCCCGGGTAAGGTGGAAGCAGGGGTCTGCAAGGACATTGAGCCTGTCGTTGAACAGTTTCTTCAGGTCGAAACTCAAGCTTGACAGGAATTCGGATGACACTGCCAGCACGGTGAAGTTGAGCGAAGACCTGTCCGGGTCATTCACCACTTTGATGATGTTGCCGGGGGCGCTGACCAGCATCGTGTGGCTCTTCACGGTGTAGGTGTTCAGATTGATCTCGACGTCTATTTCCCCCGAGTTGCAGAACATTATTATGTAGGCATTGCAACGGCAGGGATACCTCAGGATCATAAGATTGTCGTTGAACCGGACGTGAATGATGAAAAAGTCATTGTCCATGCCGATTACATCCTTCTCCGGTACCATTCTTATGAGTTGTTTCAGGCCGATGTCAGGTAGTGATTCCATATTCCGAGGATTGGTTTACGCAAAGATAGATGGGGAAACCGATAATTGCAAGTTTTTCTCAAAATTCTACCTTTTGACAATATATTGGAAAAATCGCAACACTTATCCATTCCAGTATGGCAAATGATTTGCATAGCCTGACATCCGGATTTTCAATGAATATCATGTCAGACATACGCCAATTTGCGTCATGGTTGACAGGCGATTCAAGGAGAACTTTTAACAAAAGATATTAACGGAAAACGACCATCAAGACATGACAATGAAATCATTTACCAGAGGCATCCTGCCGGTGATCCTGGCCGCAATGGTCCAGATGAACGCAAATGCGCAGATGCTGTCGCTTGAAGAATGCAGAAGGATGGCAGTGGAGAACAACAGGGAACTGGAACAGGCCAGGACTGCCATCAAGATGTCTGAATATGACAGGAAAATCGCGAGGGCTGCATACACGCCGGACATTTCTGTCAAAGGCACTTACATGTACAACAACCAGGGAATCGCCCTGATCGGCGATGAGCAGTCGGAGAGACTTCGCAACATGGGAACTGCCGTCCAGGGTCAGGTCCAGGGATTCACCCAGAGCCTGATGGGGGCCATCCAGTCCAATCCGCAGGCTCTCGCCGAGTACATGAAAAGCCCGATGTGGCAGACTGTGCTCGGGAGCCTGTCACAGGCTGACATGTCGGAAGCCCTCAACGCAATAGGGCAGGAGGTTGATGATGCCCTTCACCCTGACATCGAGCACGTTGTGGCCGGAGGAGTGTTCCTGATGCAGCCGGTGTTCGCGGGAGGCAAGATTGTCGCGTCCAACCGGATAGCCAGACTGGCGGAAGAACTCTCTTGCTCGAAGTACGACCAGAAGTACCAGGAGGTGCTGACGACTGTCGAACAGACATATTGGCAGGTTGTCTCGCTCGCAGGGAAGAAGCGGCTCGCGGAATCATATTCAGACCTCCTTCACAAGATGGAGAGAGATGTCGAGTTGTCTGTCGAGGAGGGGGTTTCGACGAAGTCGGACCTGCTTCAGGTCAGAGTCAAGGCAAACGAGGCCGACATGCTCAAGACCAAGGCAGAGAATGGTCTGGCCCTTTCCAAGATGCTTCTGTGCAAGCAGATAGGTCTGGATCTCGATTCAAGTATCATGCTTGCCGATGAAGAGTCCGGGGAGATTGAGGCCGCACCGAAGGATTCGGGGAAGAGCATGGAGGACATATTCCGTGACAGGCCTGAAATCAGGAGTCTCGGTACCGCTGTGCAGATCTATGACAGCAAGGTCAAGGTGGCGAGGGCTGACATGATGCCGACTGTGGCTCTGACAGCGGGATACCTGGTCACCAACCCGAATCTGAAGAACGGATTCCAGAAGGACTGGGGAGGATTCCTGAGCGCGGGAGTCGCAGTCAGTGTCCCGATATTCCATGGTTTCGAGGCTGCGAACAAGACTCGGAAGGCCAAGGCGGAGGCTGCCCTGTACCGCAGCCAGCTCCAGGATGCCAAGGAGATGGTCACCCTCCAGGTCAGCCAGCTCAGGAAGCAGGAGGCCGAAGCGGCAGAGAAGCTAGGCATGGCAAGGGCCAATCTGGACTGCGCGGAGGAGAACCTGAGGACTGCGACAGTGGGCTTCGCGGAAGGTGTCATCGATGCAAACACGGCCCTGGCTGCACAGACAGCATGGCTGCAGGCTCATTCTGAATATATCGATTCAGGCATCGAGTTGCGTATGCTGGGAACCAGCCTCAACATGGCTGAGGGCAATGACCTTCCAGAAAGCAGATAGCAAGGGATGCAGCAGGCACGGGAATCCCGTGCAAGCGAAACGGAAAAAACAAGAAAAAAGATAAAAACCATGAAAAAGAATTACAATCTTATCGGCGGTATCGCCGTTCTGGCAGTCGTAGTGCTTGCCATTGGTGTCATCGGCTACATTGTCTCGAAACCGGATCCTGTCCCGATTCAGGGAGAGGCCTGCGCAAGCGAGTACAGAGTGTCCGGAAAAGTTCCGGGAAGGATCGAGGTCCTGTTCGTCAAGGAAGGACAGCGGATCAGCAAGGGAGACACGATAGCCTTCGTGGATTCGCCAGAAGTCAAGGCGAAGCTGGCACAGGCCAACGCAGCGAGAAAAGCCGCATCCGCACAGAGTCTGAAGGCCAGCAACGGAGCCCGCAAGGAGGAGGTGACCGGAGCCTACGAACTGTGGCAGCAGGCTCTGATACAGGAAGAATTGTTGAAGAAATCCCTGGACAGGATGCAGAAGCTCTTCGACGAGAAGGTTGTCAGCGCCCAGAAATATGACGAAATCAAGGCGAAGTACGACGCCGCCCATGCCCAGGCCCTCGCGGCAGCAAGCCAGTACGAGATGGCCGTCAAGGGAGCCAGGGCGGAAGACAAGGCTGCGGCTCAGGCATTGGTGGAGCAGGCAGACGGAGCCCTGATGGAGGTCGAATCCTATCTTGACGAGCTTTACCTGACCTCCCCGGCCGACGGAATCGTGTCCGATGTCTTCCCGAAGGCAGGCGAACTGGTGGGGACCGGGGCTCCGGTGGCTTCCGTCACGGACCTGGAGGACGTCTGGTTCACCTTCAGCATCAGGGAAGACCAGTTGCATGGTCTGAAGCAGGGCGACAGGATCACCGTGATGATTCCGGCTCTGGATGGCAGGGAGACGGAGGCGGTCGTGAACTATATGGCTGTCAGGGAATCCTACGCGACATGGAAGGCCACGAAATCGACCGCGATGTACGACGCAAAGACTTTCGAGGTAAGGGCAGTACCGGTGTCAAAGGTGGAAGGCCTGCTCCCGGGAATGTCCGCATTGGTCAAACAATAGAATCCTGAGGAATGAACATCCTGCAAAAAATACTCGCGGTAATACGCCGCGAACTCAGAATCATCCGGAAGCGCCCGGTCTACATCGTGGGATCGGTGGGAGTGGTCGCATTCTGCTGCGTGTTCTTCCTGACTTTCTTCGGGAAAGGACTGCCGGACGAACTGCCGGTGGGCATCGTTGACAACGACAACTCGACGACATCCAGGGAATTCTGCGAGCAGTTCAATTCCACGCAGCTGTCCCGCGTGATCCGTTTCGACACCTTCTCCCAGGCAAGGGACGAGATGACCAGGGGCAATGTGTTTGCCGTCATCGTGATTCCGGAAGGGATGAATGCGGATGTGATGGCAAACCGGCAGCCTCATGTGTCATTCTACACCAACGGTCTGTATTTCCTCGGCGGTGCGCTGAGCTGGAAGAACATCCTCCAGATGGTGAATCTCACCTGCGGTGCCGTCCAGCGGGAGGTGCTCAGGATGAAAGGCTACAATGAGGACGAGATAATGGGGATGATACGTCCGGTCGACATCGACACTCACCAGATCGGCAATCCCGGCACGAACTACGACTATCTGCTCTCCGGAATGCTGATTCCGGCCATGATAGCGATGTGCGTGATGATGATCCTGATCTATTCTCTGGGCGCAGAGCTCAAATTCGGCACCTCCAGGCATCTGCTGGAGACTTCCGGAGGCTCCATGGGGGCGGCAGTCGGTGGCAAGTGCCTGCTGTGGGCCGTCATATTCAGTGTCCTCGGATGCATTGCCATACTGGTGATGTACCATTGGCTGGGATTTCCGGTCGCGGGGTCCGTCTGGGGGATGATGCTGGACATGGTGCTGCTGATAGTTTCCACCGAAGCGGTCGCAGTCTTCATCATCGAGATGATTCCTGTCCCGCGCCTGGCGCTCAGCATAGGAGCCCTGTTCAGCATCCTGAGCATCTCGATGGCAGGTTTCTCTTTCCCGCTGGAAGGAATGCCGCGTGCCATCCAGGCCCTGGGCCCGATGTTCCCGCTCAGACATTATTACCTTTTCTATGTGCAGGAAGCAATCCACGGAACCGGATTCGCCGGTTGGTGGAGCGAGGCAGTACACTTCCTTGTGTTCGCCTTTCTTCCGATGCTCGGAATCCGCAGACTCGAAAAGGCCTACATCTTCCAGAACTATCCAAAAGACTAGAAAACAATGAGAAGCAATTACATACGGAAATGGTTCGCTGATGCTTTCGGGACAATGGCTCACGAACTGAAGGAAATCTGGAAGGATGGCGGAGTGATGCTGATCATCCTGGCCGCAGGCCTGGTCTATCCTCTGCTGTACAATCTCATCTACCTGAAGGGTACCGTTTCGGATGTCCCCGTGGCGGTAGTCGACGAAGCAGACTGTGCGGACAGCCGCAGGTTCATCAGGGAAATCGAAGCGACACCGGAACTCAGCATCAAGGCGGAATGCATGAATATGCAGGAGGCCCGCCGTCTGATGGAAGACGGCAAGGTCAGGGGAATAATACTTTTCCCTTCGGATTTCGGCGAGAAACTTTCCCGCAACCAGACTACCGTCTTTTCGGTCTATGCCGACATGTCCAGTTTCCTCTTCTACAAGAACATCCTGATGGGAACCAACTTCGTGATGCTCCACGAGATAGGCCAGATCCAGATGGAACGGCTCGCAGCCTCGGGGATGACCGGGCAGGAAATCTCGCAGACAGTCAAGCCTCTGATGTACGAGGACAACAATCCTTTCAACAAGGCATTCGACTACAGCTATTTCCTCATTTCGGCCATCCTGATGCTGATCATCCAGCAGGTGATGCTGTACAGCATGTCCATGCTCGCAGGAACGAAAAGGGAAAGAAACATAAGCTTCGCCACGATGACCGACCGGTTCGAAGGCCGCGGAGTGGTCAGGGTGCTGACCGGCAGAGGAGGCGCCTACTGGCTGATCTTCCTCGTAATAGGGCTCTATGTGGCGTTCATCGTGCCTGCCCTGTTCGGAATCCCGCAGAGGGGCAGTTTCGGTGACGTGCTCACCATGCTGCTGTTCTTCATCACGGACTGCGTGTTCTTCAGCATGACCTGGAGCACCTTCATCACCCGCAGGGAATCGGTCTTCCTGATTTTCCTGTCGATGTCGCCGATCGCCCTGTTCCTTACCGGCTGCTCCTGGCCGACTTGCTCATTCCCGTGGTTCTGGAAGATGTGCTCCTACCTCTTCCCGTCCACCTTCGGAGTGCAGGCTTTCATGAATATGAGCACGGCGGGAGGCGGTATGTGGGCTGCGCAGGAGCAGATGACGGCAATCGTCATCCAGACCATTGTCTACTTCATCACCAGCTACATCGCAGTCTATGTCGAGAACCGGCTGATCCATCGCAGGCAGGCCCTGGCGGAAGGGTCGGCAAAGGAGTGAGAGCCTCCTGGCCCCTAGCGGGCATATTCGCTGATGATGTTGAGGATGACTTGGGAGGCCTTCTCCATCGACGGGACCGGCAGGAACTCCATCTTGCCGTGGAAGTTTAGTCCGCCTGCGAATATGTTGGGGCACGGCAGGTTCCTGAAACTCAGGTTGGCACCGTCGGTACCTCCGCGGATAGGCTGAATTTTCGGCTTGATGCCCGCCATCTCCATGGCCTTGACAGCCTTGTCGATGATGTGGTAGTGAGGCTCCACCATCTCCCGCATGTTGTAGTACTGGTCACGGACGGTCGGAGACGCAGTCCCTTCGCCGTACTTTCCGTTGATGAATTCGCAGCAGCGGAGAATCGTCTCCTTCTTCTGCTCGAATCTTGCCCTGTCGTGGTCACGGATGATCCAGGTCATCTCGGCCTCTTCGACCGAACCCTTCATCCCGATCAGGTGGAAGAAACCCTCGTAGCCCTCGGTGTGCTCAGGCCGCTGCCAGGAAGGCAGAAGGGAACTCAGTTCCATGCCAATCTGGAGGGCGTTTCTCATCTTGCCCTTTGCATAGCCCGGATGCACGTTGCAGCCCTGGATGCGGACTGAAGCGCTCGCAGCGTTGAAGTTTTCGAACTCAAGCTCGCCGACCTCTCCGCCATCCATTGTGTAGGCATAGTCGGCGCCGAACTTCTCGACGTCGAACTTCACGACACCCCTGCCGATCTCCTCGTCCGGGGTGAAACCGATCCGCAGTTCGCCATGCTTGAACTCGGGGTGGGCCATGATGTACTGCACTGCATCCATGATCTCTGCAACCCCTGCCTTGTCGTCGGCTCCCAGAAGGGTCGTGCCGTCGGTGGTGACCAGCTTCTGGCCGACATAGTTCAGCATCTCCGGAAACTCTGAAGGCCGGAGAAACAGGCCCGGAACTCCGGAAAGGGCGATGTCGCCACCGTCATATTCATTGATTATCTGGGGTTTGACGTTTGCTCCTGAGGCATCGGGAGCTGTGTCCACATGGGCTATGAATCCTACAGTCGGGACTCTGTCCTTCCCCTCCGCAGCCGAAGGGATGCGCCCGAGGGAACCGGCAGACGAGACTCCCTCCAGATTCGAAGGGATGCGCCCCATGACGTAACCATATTCATCGAGACTTGCCTCCACTCCCATCTCCTGCAGTTCTTTGCACAGGAGCGAAAGGAGGTTGAGCTGCTTTGCCGTGGAAGGCTGGCTTTCGGAACTGTCGTCCGACTGGGTGTCGATGGCGACATACCTCAGGAAACGGTCAAGTATATTTTCCATAATCTTGATTCTTTATGCGAAATTGCCAAGTTATCTGAATCTACTCCTCGGCGCGGGCCCGCATCGACGACAAAGTCATGTAGACGATGATCCCGATGAAAGGCACGATGGCGGCCAGTTCACCGTAGGTCGCATTCCAGCCGGAGAGGAACCAGTCGATGTCGAAGAACTTCAGCAGGGCGCTGACTACTCCCATGAGCGCTCCGCCGGCTATGAATCCGGAAGCGATGAGAGTTCCCTTGTTGAGTCTCGCTTCGTTGAGAGCCTTGTCCTTCGAGCGGGTGCTGACAAACCATGAGATGGCACCTCCGACCAGCAGCGGAAGGTTCAGGTCGATTGGGATGAACATTCCGAGTGCAAAGGCAAGAGCCGGTACCTTTAATAATGTAAGCGCCACGGCCAGCACGGCTCCGATGCCGTACAGCAGCCACGGTGCGCCGCCTCCGTTCATCATCGGCTGGATCACTGCGGCCATCGCGTTGGCCTGCGGGGCCACCAGCGCATCATCTCCCACAAAGCCGTAGGTCTTGTTGAGTACGAGCATCACACCGCAGACTGTTGCCGCGGCCACAGCCACGCCCACGAATTTCCAGGCTTCCTGCTTCTTCGGAGTGGTTCCGATCCAGTAACCGATCTTGAGGTCGGTCACGAATGAACCGGCGACAGAAAGAGCTGTGCAGACTACACCTCCGATCACCAGGGCGGCAGCCATGCCTGCATTGCCCTTGAGACCCACTGCGACGAGGATGATTGCGGCCACTATCAGGGTCATGAGGGTCATTCCGCTGACCGGGTTGGTCCCCACGATTGCTATCGCGTTGGCCGCAACCGTCGTGAACAGGAATGAAATCACAGCCACGATCACAAGACCGACAAGGGCCTGCCAGATGTTCTCGACGACTCCTCCCAGGGCGAAGAAAGCAAAGACTGCCAGCAGGGCTATGATGATGCCGAAGACGACCGACTTCATCGGAATGTCCTCCTGGGTGCGCTCCACGGCAGTTTCGTTTCCTCCCTTGCGCTTGAATTCTCCTACCGCAAGGCTCACTGCAGACTTGATGACACCGAACGACTTGATGATGCCGATTATTCCGGCAGTGGCGATTCCGCCTATTCCGATGTGCCTTGCATAGGTCCTGAAGATCTGGTCAGGGCTCATCTCTCCGATTGTCGTCGAAAGACCCGTGTTCATCAGGTCGATGACCTGCCCGCCCCAGATGACATTCATCAGCGGGATTATCACCAGCCACACCAGGAAACTTCCGCAGCAGATGATGAAGGCGTACTTGAGACCTACTATATAGCCCAGACCGAGGACTGCGGCCCCGGTGTTGATCTTCAGCAGGAGCTTCGCCTTGTCGGCTATCGTCTGGCCGATTGAGGTCACAGTCGTGCTGACCGTGTCCGACCATGCCCCGAAAGTGCTCACGATGAAGTCGTACAGACCTCCTATCAGACCGCTGGCGAGCAGCGTCCCGGCACCTTTTCCGCCACTTTCGCCGCTGACCAGGATCTGGGTTGTCGCGGTTGCTTCAGGGAATGGATATTTCCCATGCATCCCGCTGACGAAGTACTTTCTGAAAGGAATGAGGAAGAGGATGCCCAGCACCCCGCCCAGCAGCGATGAAAGGAACATCTGCATGAAGGAAACTTCGACACCCAGGATGTAGATTGCCGGAAGAGTGAATATGGCGCCTGCCACGACCGCCCCCGAGCAGCCTCCTATCGACTGGATGATGACATTCTGCCCCAGCCCCTCTTTCTTTCCCAGGGCACTGGTCAGGCCCACGGCGATGATCGCGATCGGAATCGCAGCCTCGAAGACCTGTCCCACGCGCAGCCCCAGATAGGCCGCGGCGGCAGAGAAGATCACCACCATCAGCAGGCCAACCGTCACTGAATATGGAGTGATCTCCGCCCACTTCCTGTCCGCTCCGAGGAGCGGTTCGTACACTTCGCCCGGTTTCAGCTCTCTCTGAGCGTTCTCGGGAAGTCCCTTTCTTTGTTCTGACATGATTTGTGAATATGTTGACTGAAATATTTGTCTCCTGGCGCCGTTATGAAAAACTGCATGTTTTAAAAGGTGTACAAATATAGGCATAAAAGGTTCAAAAGAAGAAAAATTGAAAAAAGTGTTAAAAAAAGTTCAAAAAAATTTGCGGATAAAAGAAAAATGCCTACCTTTGCAATCCGCTTCGGAAGAAGCACAAGATCATTGACAATACTGAGAGATTACAACGAGGTAAGTGTAAATGTAAAGATTAGCTAGAGATAGACAATCACAATTTCACAAGATAAACTAGATTCACAGAGAAAGAGAAGCAAGGGCGTATGGAGGATGCCTTGGCTTCGGCAGGCGACGAAGGACGCGGTAAGCTGCGAAAATGTACGGGGAGCTGCAAACAGGCCTTGATCCGTATGTGTCCGAATGGGGCAACCCCGCAAGTTGAAGACTTGCGACCATCATCGATGGGGCGAACCCGGGGAACTGAAACATCTTAGTACCCGGAGGAGAAGAAAGAAAAATCGATTCCCTGAGTAGTGGCGAGCGAAACGGGAAGAGCCTAAACCGGCGGGTTCACGGACCAGCCGGGGTTGTAGGACCGGCCAAAGGCTGGCGCAAAGGAACCGGAAGCATCTGGAAAGTTGCAGCAGAGAGGGTGATACTCCCGTATGGGTAACGATTGCGTCACAGGGCCGGCACCTGAGTAGGGCGGGGCACGTGGAATCCTGTCCGAATCTGCGGGGACCATCCCGCAAGGCTAAAGACTGCCGAAGACCGATAGTGAACCAGTACCGTGAGGGAAAGGTGGGAAGCACCCCGAACAGGGGAGTGAAATAGAACCTGAAACCGTACGCCTACAAGCGGTCGGAGCCACGTGAGTGGTGACGGCGTGCCTTTTGCATAATGAGCCTACGAGTTGCTTCAGTGTTGCGAGGCTAAGCTGTTCAGCAGCGGAGCCGAAGCGAGAGCGAGTCTGAAAAGGGCGATATAGTAATACTGAGCAGACGCGAAACCTAGTGATCTACCCTTGTCCAGGTTGAAGGCGCCGTAACAGGCGCTGGAGGACCGAACCAGTTTCCGTGAAAAAGGGCTTGGATGAGATGAGGGTAGGAGTGAAAGGCCAATCAAACTGGGAGATAGCTCGTACTCCCCGAAATGCCTTTAGGGACAGCCTCGTCCGTGCCTGTGTAAGGTAGAGCTACCGATTGGAAGCGAGGGCTTCGCCGCCTATCAATTCCAGACGAACTCCGAATGTGCGCAGGTTAGAGGACGGGAGTGAGTCGGCGGGTGCTAATATCCGTCGGCGAGAGGGTAAGAGCCCAGACCTCCGGCCAAGGCCCCGAAGAACGGTCTAAGTTGAGACAGAACGAAGTGACACCGCATGGACAGCTAGGATGTTAGCTTGGAAGCAGCTATTCATTCAAAGAGTGCGTAACAGCTCACTAGTCGAGCGGAGTTGCATGGATGATGATCGGGCATCAAGACCGTCGCCGAAGCCGAGGACGCGACGAAGAGTCGCGTGGTAGGGGAGCATTCCGGTCGGCGTCGAAGGAGAATCGCGAGGTTCTCTGGAGCGTCCGGAAACGAAAATGTAGGCATGAGTAACGACAATGAATATAGAAATATTCACACCGAAAACCCAAGGTTTCCTGAACCACGCTAAACGGATCAGGGTGAGCCGGGAGCTAAGCCGAACCCGAAAGGGGCAGGTGATGCCGATGCGGTTAATATTCCGCAGCCCGCGCGCCAGGTTTTCATGTGACCGAGGAGTGACACTGCCGCGGGGAGACGGAATTCCCCGTTGAAGGGCGTAGGCGCGAGCTGAAACCCGACAGTACGGAGAGTCTTCGGACGATCTGACAGCGCAGGTAAACATACTTGCAAGAAAAGCATGGAAACGTCAAGCGGTGTGCGGCCCGTACCGTAAACCGACACAGGTGGGTGAGGAGAGAATCCTCAGGTGCTCGAGTGAATCACGGCCAAGGAACTAGGCAAATTAACCCCGTAACTTCGGGAGAAGGGGTCCCCGCGTGAGTGGGGCGCAGAGAAATGGCCCAGGCGACTGTTTACCAAAAACATATGGCTATGCGAAATCGTTAAGATGACGAATATGGCCTGACACCTGCCCGGTGCCGG
>SFMU01000046.1 GCA_004552965.1 Bacteroidales bacterium
TGTAGTCGTCCGGCAGCAATCCCCAGTAGCGGGAATCCTGCAGATGAATAAGATATTAGTCATGAAGTATGTGTTGCCTTTCCTCTTGCGAAGGGGACAACACATACATCAAATCAAAACTTAGGCCACCTTATGTGACAATACTTTTCCGTTGAAAGTCGGGGTAAGAGATGATAAATCCATTTCATTACCTTGCCAATGTTACCAACTTGAATATGCCATTATCCTCTTCTGGCTCCTCATTGTTTCTCTCATGCACCAGGTTCAGTGCAAAGGAATCCTCTCCTCCCGCGACCCTTATACCGGGAAGAGGACATTCAACCGCACACGCAGTCTGTAGGCGTCCGATAATAAATGTACTTTTGGACATTGTATTTCCACAGGAAAAGTTGTACATTGCCACATTATCGCAGAAACGATGGCCTTAAATAAACTAATCCGATTCCTGATTGTCCTGAATCTTGCCTGTGCTACCTCTATTCAGACCCTTTCGGCTCAGTACAGAATGACTTTGGACGAGGCGATTGCTACATCCAGGAGCCAGTCTGTCATGGCTCTTGAGGCGAAGCATTCCTTCGTCTCCACCTATTGGGCATACAGGTCCTATCTCGCAAGCAGACTTCCTTCCGTCACACTCTATGGCAATCTGATGAACTATGACCGTTCACTGACGCTGCTCCAAAGCTACGAGGATGGTACCTTCAAATACGCCGAGACCTTCAATCTCCAGAACAGCATGGGGCTCCAGGTCTCCCAGAACATCTCCCTGACCGGAGGCCGTGTCCTCCTTTATTCCGACCTCTCAAGGATAGACCAGTTCGGGGTGAACAACAAGCTGACCTGGTACACCCAGCCTGTGACGATGAGCTACATCCAGCCTCTGTTCGCCTACAACCAGTTCCGCTGGGACAAGAAGATAGAGCCTCTTGAATATGAAAAAGGCAAACGGAAGTACATTGAAGACATGGAGAATCTCACGATTCAGACCGCGTCGGCATATTTCTCACTGATCAGTGCCACTCGAAATTATGAATCCTCCCTGATGAACTGCGAGAACACTGGCGTCATGCGTGATATTGCAACCGAAAGGATGAAGATCGGCACTGTGACAAAAGATGAATACCTGCAGCTTGAATTGCGGGCAATCAAGGACAGCCTGCAAGTGGGGGAGTGTCTTGTGAAGATGCGGGAAGCACAGATGCAGCTCAATTCTCTCCTGGGATTCGATGAATCCGTGGAAATCCTGCCGGTCGTTGAGGATTATCTGCCTGAGGTCGTGATTGACTACGACCTTGTCCTTGACAAATGCCTGAAGAATTCGACTTTCAGTCTCCAGAACGAAATCAATGAACTCCAGGCCGAATCGGCGGTAGCAAAGGCCAAGGCTGACAGGGGAGTGACGATGAGCCTCAATGCCCGTTTGGGACTTTCGCAGACCGGCTCCTCTCTCCCTGATGCCTACAAGGACCTTCTGGATCAGGAGGTGGTGGGGGTGTCGTTCAGCATCCCTATCTTCGACTGGGGCCTCGGAAAGGGCAAGGTCCAGAAAGCCCGTGCCGCCCAGGAGGTTGTCAGGGCACAGACCATCCAGAGCGAGAATGACAACCGTCGCAAGCTGTTCGTTGCGGTCGGTCAGTTCAATACCCAGAGACAGCAGTGCATTGCCTCCAAGAGGGCCATGGATGTGGCGGCGGAAAGGTACTCGATCATTATGGAAAAATTCCGCTCGGGAACAGCTACCGTGACGCAGCTCACCGATGCGCAGAACGACAGCGACGAGGCCAGGACCAAATACCTTTCCGACCTCGGCAATTTCTGGAACTATTACTACACCCTTAGATACTACACCCTTTACGATTTCATCAAAGGTAGGGACATCGACATAGATGTCACTGAAATGATAGATTGAACATGAACAGAAGGTTATTTGCATCGATTCCGGCAATCCTGTCCGTCTTTATTCTCGGTTCCTGCGGCAACTCCGCCAGCAATTCCAGAGAGGAGGCCCCGGTTGAGAAACTCCAGTACGCAGCACGTGTCAATGAAGTTGAAGTCATCACTCTGGAGCGGAAAGATTTCTGCCGGCAGCTTCTGTCCAACGGCAAGCTGAAAGCCGCACAGAAGAGCAAACTCGTTTTCGGCACATCAGGCAAGATCTCTACCTTGAATGTCAAGAATGGGGACAGAGTCTCTGCCGGCGCACTGATTGCCGGCCTTGACCGTCCCGACCTTGTCCTCTCCCTGGAGTCTGCCCGGCTGTCTCTGAAGAAAGCCGAGCTTGATCTTTCGGATTTCCTTGTAGGTCAGGGTTACCCTGCAGGAGACACTACTGCCGTGCCGGCACAGCTGATGGAGACTGCGCGTATCCGTTCCGGCTACAGTTCCGCCAGGAACCAGCTTTCCTCCGCCGAGCACGATGTCGCCGGGACCAGGATACAGGCACCGTTTTCCGGAAGGGTGGCTGACATAACCCTCCAGCGTTACGACCAGGCCGGTCAGGATGCCTTCTGCACCATCATCGACGACAGTTCGCTCGATGTGGAATTCCCTGTACTCGAGTCTGAATATTCATTCATCACGTCCGGCATGCCCGTGAAGGTGCGTCCGTACGCGGACGGGACAAAGGAATATTCCGGCACGGTCACCGCAATCAATCCGACTGTCGACGACAAGGGGCAGATCCGGGTCACCGCCAGGGTCCGCAACGATGGTTCTCTTCTGGACGGAATGAATGTCAAGGTGATTGCCGAGAGGTCGATTCCTGACCAGCTGGTGGTCCCTAGAAGCGCAGTGGTCATCCGCGACAATCTCGATGTCCTCTTCACCTGGACCGATGACGGAAAAGCGCACTGGACCTATGTGACAATCCTCCATTCGAACGGGGACTCCTATGCGGTCGAGGCGAACAGGAACAGGAATGCCAGTCTGTCCGAAGGAGACAAGGTCATCATTTCCGGCAACCTGAACCTTGCGGACAACTCTGAAGTGGCTTTGAAAAACTGAACAGGCCATGCTCGGAAAATTGATTGACAGACCTGTAACCGTGACGATGGCAATGCTGGCCGTCGTCGTCCTGGGTCTGGTCAGTATCCGCCTGATGCCGGTCTCCCTTATCCCGGATGTCGATATTCCCCAGCTGTCGGTCCAGGTTGTCTCTTCCGACCATTCGGCCAGGGAGATGGACCAGGCAATACTCAATCCGCTGCGCCAGCAACTGATCCAGATCAACGGTCTTGAAGACATCGTCAGCGAAGCCAGGGACGGGAGCGGAACCCTACGACTCTCATTCTCGCCCGGCGCAAAGATGGACTATCTGTTCATCGAGGCGAATGAAAAGATCGACAGGGCCATGCCATCTCTCCCCGACATCCGCAGACCGAAGGTGATGAAGGCAAGCGCCACTGACATCCCAGCCTTTTTCGTCAATGTAAAGGGAGGAGATTTCTCTGCCACCAGCCGTTTTGTCAGGGAGGTGATTGTCAAGCGGTTCGAACAGCTTCCGCAGATTGCGATGGTTGACGTGAGCGGTCTGGAGGAGGATGAGATTGTCATCATCCCCGATGAAGCTGCACTCCGCCAGCTGAACCTGACAATGGACTATGTCGAGCATGTTGTCAAGGCTTCGGACGTGCGTCTCGGGTCGCTGGTGATCCGCGATGGCGAGTACTGCTACAATGTCCGGTTCGACTCCCGCTCAACTTCGGCGGAAGACATCGGTGCAATCTGGTTCGAGAGCAACGGACGTCTCCTGCAGGTCAAGGATGTGGCTGATGTAAGGCTCCATCCCGCCAGGAAGGATGGAATTGTCCGCAGCGACGGGGATGAGGCGGTCTGCATGGCCCTTGTCAAGCAGAGCGACGCCCGGATGTCCGAACTCCGGAAGGCGATGTCCGCTCTGATGGACCAGTTCAGGATCGACTATCCGCAGCTCGAGTTCACTGTCACCAGGGACCAGACCCGTCTTCTGGAGTATTCAATCAACAGCCTCCTGAAGAACATCCTTGTTGCGATTCTGCTCTCATGCATCGTGATTGTCTTCTTCATGAGGGATTTCAGGTCCCCGCTCCTGGTGACCCTGTCGATTCCGGTGTCGCTGGTTTTTGCGATGCTCTGTTTCAATCTGATCGGGATGTCGATCAACATCATTTCACTTTCCGGGCTTCTGCTCGGTGTCGGAATGATGACTGACAACACCGTCGTGCTTGTGGACAACATCACCGGCCGGTGGATCCGCAGCGGCAATCTCCGTGAATCTGTCATAAAGGGTACAACCGAAGTGCTCGGACCGATGCTCAGCTCGGTTTTGACCACTTGCGTGGTTTTCCTCCCGCTTGTATTCATGGGAGGCGTTGCCGGATTCCTCTTCCGAGACCAGGCGATGTCCGTTTCCATTGTACTTCTGACCAGTTATGTGGTCACCGTTGTGGTCATTCCCGTTTTCTATTACTGGTGGTTCAAGGGAAAGGATTCCTATGTGCCGAACCGCCTTCTTTCAAAGGTGGACCCGATGCCTGCCCTCCTCCGCTGGGATGACTCGTGGATGCGGAAATTTCTCTCCGCCAGATGGTTCTCCTGGACTCTGCTGGCCTTTGCCGTCGTGCTTGCCGTGACCTGTTTCGTCCTGATGCCGAAGGAGCGTTTTCCTCAACTGACCCAGACGGACACTATCCTGTCCGTCGACTGGAACGAGCATCTTTCGCTTGAATCCAATATCGCCAGGGTTGAGGCTTTGGAACAGGCAGTGTCCGAGTCTTCCGACCAGGTGACCTCACTTGTCGGTTCCCAGCAGTTCATCCTGAGCCATAGCGGTGAGCAGGGTGCTGACGAGGCTTCAATCTACGTTTCCTGTGCCGATGCGGCCGGTTTGGAATCAGCGAAAGAGACCATGCTGCAGACCATCCGTAGCTGCTGGCCTGATGCTGCTGCCTCCTTCCGCCAGAGCGGCAATGTCTTCGACCTGGTCTTTGGAGGCGATGAGGCAGTCCTGACGGCCAGATTGCGCCCGGTTTCCGGGGGCGAAGTTCCGGTCTCCAGTCTGAGATCCTTGATTTCATCTGTCCGGGAAGCTCTTCCTGATGTGCAGATCAAGGACCCTCTTGTCAGGACAAATGTCATGTTCGTCGCTGATCCCGAACTGATGACACTCTACGGGGTATCCTCCCGGATGCTTGCCGACCTTCTGTCCAATGCTCTTGACGGCAACCGTCTGTTTGACATCGTCCAGGGCCCTCGCAGCGTTCCTGTCGTCATGGGAACTGAAGCCGGAGACCTTTCCACCATCTTGTCCGAGACTCTTCTGGAAATAACCGACAAGGACGGAACGGTACGGACCATGCCGGTTTCTTCCCTGATGCGTCAGACCTTTGTCGAAGATTTCAAGACAAGAGTGGCCGGGATTGACGGTGGATGCTATCCTCTGGATCTTGATGTTCCGGTGAAGGCTGTTCCCCGGACAATGGACATTGTCCGGGATGTTGTCAGGAAGGACGGCAGTTTTGATGTCTCCTTCACAGGCTCATGGTTCTCCGGCCGGAAACTCGCGGGTCACATGGTCTGGGTTCTTCTGGCTGCGGTCGCCCTTCTCTACCTGATTCTTGCTTCGCAGTTCGAGTCCCTCATCCAGCCTTTGGTTATCCTGTCTGAAGTGATTATCGACATCGCAGCCTCGCTCCTGGCCCTGATGGCCATGGGTATCTCGATCAATGTGATGTCCCTGATCGGGCTCATCGTGGTGACCGGTATCGTGGTCAATGATTCCATCCTCAAGATTGACACGATCAACCGCTTGAGGAAGGAGGGAAATCCTCTTTACGAATCAGTCCTGGAGGCCTCCTCCCGGAGAATCAAGGCGATTCTGATGACCTCCCTGACCACTATTCTCGCAGTCTGTCCGTTCCTCACAAGAGGCAGCATGGGTGCTGACCTTCAGTACCCGATGTCCATCGTGATCATTGTCGGAATGGCAGTGGGAACACTGGTGAGCCTCTTTGTGGTTCCGGCCATATATTATTCTATCTACAATGGGCGGGAAGACTGACAGATGGACTCCTTTTTCCGTGCTCCTTGTCATGGCCGCACTGTCCGTGGTGGGACTCATGTCCCTGCCCGGCCTTAAGGTGCAGTACCTTCCTTCGACTGAAGGGCGGTCACTGACAGTGACATATTCCTACCCTTACGCGTCAGCCGAATCCGTCGAGGCCGAGGCTACATCCCTGATTGAAGGCGCACTTGCCGGCTTGCGTGGAGTCACCGACATCCGTTCTTCATCCTCCAAGGGCTCTGGCAGCGTTACCGTCACTTTCCGCAAGGGTACGGACATGTCGTCGGCCCGCTTCGAGGTCGCTTCTGCAATAAGGAACATCAGGGACGACCTGCCCTCCGACCTTTCCTATCCGACTGTCGCCATGTCCCGCAGCCGGGAACAGTCGTCGATAGTCTATCAGGTCAACGGCAATCTTCCTTCCAGGGAGATTACAAAATTCCTGGAGGAACACGTACTTTGGAGGCTTTCTTCCATCGGTGGTGTTGACCGTGTCGATGTCGATGGCGACAATCCGTTCCAGTGGACCGTAGTCTTCGATGCCGACAAGGCCCGCTCTGCAGGTGTCACGGCAGAGGACATTGTCAATGCGCTTCGGTCCCAGAACATTGTCCACGACATCGGAACTGTAAAGAACGAAGATGGAATGATCAGCGTTCTCCTGTCAGAAGAACCTCAGGATGGGTTCGCTACCATACCGATCAAGAATGCTGAAGGAAGAATCATCCATCTGGAAGACATAGCCGACTGGAAATTCGAAGAGTCCTTGCCTTCCAGATATTTCAGGATAAACGGACTTAACACCGTCACCCTTTCAATCGGACTTGCTTCTTCGGAGAATCTTCTCTCGACCGCCTCGGCAGTGCGCTCCTGCATGCATGAACTTGAAGCCTCCTTCCCCCAGGGCGTTTCCTCTATGTTGGCCTATGATGCCTCTGAATATGTTTCCGGCGAGATTTCAAAGGTCCTCAAACGTACTGCTTTCTGTGTCCTCGTCCTCCTTCTGTTCGTTTTCCTGACGACCTTTTCCTGGAGTTACCTCCTCATCGTCGTGCTGACCCTCGCGGTGAACGTGCTCACCGCCCTGGCGATATATTCATTCTTCGGAGTCCCAATCCACATCTACACTCTCGCCGGTATCACCGTCTCTCTCGGAATCGTGATCGACACCTCGATCGTGATGATTGACCACTTCCGCTACAGGCATGACAGGAAGGTCTTCCCTGCCATCCTTGCTGCCGTTGCGACCACCATCGGAGCCCTGCTGATGGTGCTCCTCCTGCCTGAGAACGAGAAGGCCAACCTTACCGATTTCATCTGGGTAATCGCCACAAATCTGACTCTTTCCCTCCTTATCTGCTACCTCTTCATTCCTTCGCTGATGGAATATGTCAGGGTGGATTCGGGGTTTAAAGCCCGGTCGGTCCGGAAACTCCGGAAAGCCGTCCGCTTCGAGCATGCTTATTCAAGGTACATCATCTGGGGGCTGAATCACCGCTGGGTGTATTTCATTCTTTTCATCATCGCCTTCGGAATCCCTCTTTGTGTGCTTCCCAAAGCCTTGCCCGAGCACGAGAAGGAGAATGCCCGAGGCTTCCGCAAAGCGGTTGACAAGGTTGTAAGCTGGGCACCCTATGAAAAGAACAGGTACAGGATTGACAAGATTCTCGGTTCTTCCTTCGGTCTTTTTTACTCTTCCCTGGACCGGGCCAATTTTTACCGTGAGCCTGCCCGCCAGCAGCTCTACATCAGGGCCGGAATGCTGGAGGGCTGCACCGTCGCCCAATTGAACGAGGTCATCCGGGAGATGGAGAATTACCTCGCCCGGTTCGACGGGATTTCCGTCTTCAGGACAACGATTTCTTCCTTTGACAATGCCCAGATAGTAGTTGAGTTCACTCCAGAGGCTGAAGCCTCCTCATTTCCGTTGCAGCTGAAGGCGGATGTTACCAAGATGGCAATCAACTTCGGGGGAGCCAACTGGAGGGTCTATGGTATTGACCAGAATTCCTTCAACAACAACATCGTCAATTACTTCAAGTCCTACAGGATTACATTGAGCGGGTACAGCTACGACGATGTCCGGGACTATGCGGACACTGTCCTTAACCTTCTTGCCGCCCAGCGCCGCGTCCAGGAACCGGAAATCTGGTCAGGGGGATGGTACGGCCGCCCTTCCACGGAGTTTGTGCTTGACTATGATTTCGGTCGCATGGCTGCTGCCGGGGTGAACCCATATTCCTTCTACAATGCCTTGTCGCTGCCTTTGTATGAAAGGGACATAGCTTCCTGGGCAGCTCCGGACGGTTCCATTGTACCATTGCGCCTGAAGTCTTCGGAGGCAGAATCCTATGACTTGTGGCATGTGCTGAATTCTCCAATCGAGTCGGATGGGAAGTCTGTGGTGCTTTCTGGACTCGGAAGCATCGAAAAGAAAAAGACCGGGGTGAGAATCGAACGGGAGAACCAGTCCTACATCCTGAATGTCTGCTACGATTTCATCGGCAGTTACGAACTGCAGAAAAAACTCTCCGACCAGATTGTCCGGCACATGAACGAGGAGGTGCTCCCTGTAGGTTTCAAGGCGGAAGACGGTTCCCGTGGCTGGTTTGACAACCGCAAGGAGAAATACGCCTGGCTGATTTTCCTGATCATCGCAGTGATTTATGTGATCCTTTCCATGACTTTCGAGTCGTTCCGGCTTCCTCTTGCCGTGATATTCATGATTCCGGTTTCCTTTATCGGCCTTTTCCTGACCTTCGGCCTATCTGACTTTACGTTCGACCAAGGTGGTTTCGCCGCCCTGGTGATGCTGAGCGGTATGGTAGTCAATGCCGGAATATATCTTGTCTCCGCGTATCAGAATCTCGGGGGAGGAGTGGCCGGGGATGGCATCAGAACCTACGTGAGGGCCTTTTCGATGAAGATAATCCCGATTCTGCTGACCACCGTTTCAACCATACTTGGACTGCTCCCGTTCCTTTCTGATGGTCCCCAGGAGGTGTTCTGGTTCGACTTCGCAGTCGGTACGATTTCCGGCATGGCCTTCTCCCTGCTTGCCATCATCCTCGTCCTGCCCGTCTTCGCCCTCCGCCGCAAAACTATGCGTTGACCGGATAGTGAATAGCTCTGTCGGCAGTTGATTTCTTCCGCGACAATCTGGCTGTCAGCTTGAAACAGATATAGTGACTGACTGCCGAAAAAATGGTATATTTGCAAGTATGAATGTTGTCGGCAAAAATTGACGAAAGATGGATAGTTTCGGAAACAGTTTCAGAGTCAGCATATTCGGAGAATCCCACGGGACCGGGATCGGAATAGTTGTAGACGGGGTCAAGGCTGGAATATGCCTGAGCGCCGAGGACTTGATGGCGGATATCCTCCGCCGTAAGAGCGGGGCCAAGGGTACTACCCCGAGAGTCGAAGCGGATGAGCCGGAGATTCTCAGCGGAGTGTTTGAAGGGCGGACCACCGGCAGTCCGATTGCCATCATATTCAGAAACGGCAACACCCGCTCGTCGGACTATGAGGCCCTCAAGGCTGTTCCGCGTCCGGGACATGCCGACTATGTCGCCGGAGTGAAATGGAACGGTTTCAACGATCCGCGCGGTGGAGGGCATTTCTCAGGAAGAATCACCCTGCCGGTTGTGGCGGCGGGCACCATCGCCAGGAAGATGACCGGAATGGACTTCAGGGCGGAACTGGTCGAGATAGGAGGAGAGACCGACAGGGAGAAGTGGAGCGGACTGCTTGACAGGACTTCCAGGGAAGGGGACTCGATCGGAGGCATCGTAGAGTGCACCGTAAGCGGAGTTCCCGCCGGTTTGGGAGAACCGTTCTTCGATTCGGCCGAGTCTCTTCTTTCACATGCATTGTTCTCGATTCCTGGAGTACGCGGGGTCGAGTTCGGTGACGGATTTGCGGCCGCACGGATGAAGGGATCCGAGCACAATGATGCCCTGACCCTTGAGGACGGGACAGTCAGGACCGTCAAAAACGGCGCCGGCGGCATCAACGGTGGCATCACCAACGGTTCGGAAATCAAGTTCAGGGTGGCCTTCAAGCCGACAGCAAGCATCTGCAGGGAGCAGAGGACTTTGAATATCAGGACAGGGGAGACCGTCTCCCTCAATGTCCCAGGAAGGCACGATGTGTGCTTTGCCCTGAGGACGCCGGTCATCGTGGAAGCGATGGCGGCGATCGTCCTGGCCGACCTTGAGGCCCGTCGCTGAGAAGACGGTGCAAGACAGGGGCTGAGAAAAGTTGACGGCAGGAAGCCGCGCGCAAAGAATCTGAAGAAATGGATCAAAGAGAAGAAGACAACATAATCCGGGAGATTACCCGGCAGGAGTACAAGGATGGTTTCGTGACTGACGTCAGCCAGGAGTTCATTCCGAAAGGGCTGAATGAGGAAATCATCCGTACCATCTCACGCCTCAAGGAAGAGCCGGAGTGGCTGCTGGAGTTCCGTCTGGATGCATTCAGGCGCTGGGAGAAGATGGAGCAGCCGCGATGGGCCCATCTCGACCTGCCCGAAATCAACTACCAGGACATCATCTACTATGCTGCTCCGAAGAAGAACTCCACGGAGCCGAAGGAGATCGATCCTAAACTTGAGGAGACCTTCGAGAAACTCGGAATCCCTGTCAGAGAGCGTCAGGCGCTGGCCGGGGGCCGAGGAGTGGCAGTGGACGCTGTGTTCGATTCCGTGTCCGTGGCCACAACATTCCGGGCCTCTCTTGCCGAAAAGGGCATCATCTTCTGCAGTTTTTCAGAGGCGGTGAAGGAACATCCGGACCTTGTCCGAAAGTACCTTGCTTCGGTCGTTCCGGCCGGAGACAACTATTTTGCGGCCCTGAACAGCGCAGTCTTCTCCGACGGGAGCTTCTGCTATATTCCCAAAGGCGTAAAATGCCCTATGGACCTTTCCAGCTACTTCAGGATCAATGCCGCAGGCACGGGACAGTTCGAAAGGACTCTGATCATCGCCGACGAGGGGAGTTCCCTGAGCTACATGGAAGGCTGCACCGCCCCGATGCGCGACGAGAACCAGCTCCATGCCGCAGTCGTGGAAATAATAGTCGAGAAGGATGCCGACGTCAGATATTCAACGGTGCAGAACTGGTACCCCGGAGACGCGGACGGCAAGGGAGGCATCCTCAACCTTGTGACCAAGCGGGGAATATGCCGGGGCAGCGGAGCGCATCTGAGCTGGACCCAGGTCGAGACAGGTTCGGCGATCACATGGAAATACCCCTCCACCATCCTCAAGGGAGACTTCTCCTCATCGGAATTCTATTCGGTGGCAGTGACGAACAACTACCAGCAGGCGGACACCGGTACAAAGATGATTCATCTGGGGCGCGGAACCACCAGCCGGATTGTCAGCAAGGGCATCTCGGCCGGACACAGCCAGAACAGCTACCGGGGACTGGTCAGGATGAATCCAGGGGCGGAAGGTGCCAGGAACCATTCGCAGTGCGACAGCCTTCTCATCGGCTCCCTCTGCGGCGCCCATACCTTCCCTGAGATTCAGAGCCTCAATCCGACCGCCACGGTCGAACACGAAGCGACAACCTCCAAGATCAGTGACGAACAGCTCTTCTACTGCAACCAGAGAGGCCTTGGCCCCGAAGATGCCGTCGGGCTGATAGTCAACGGCTATGCCCATGAAGTCCTCGCAAGGCTTCCGATGGAATTTGCGGTTGAGGCCACAAAACTTCTCCAGGTCTCACTTGAGGGATCGATAGGCTAGAATGAATATGTCACGAAAGGACTGAATGAACATGGATTGGATTAACTATACTCTGTTTACATTTGCGGGAGACCGTCCGGTACTTCTGATCGACCTGGTCACTTCGGTACTCGGCCTTACCTGCGTTTTCCTCGCGGGCCGCAACAACAAATACAATTTCTGGGTGGGCTACCTCTACACGGTCGCTCTTTTCCTGATGTTCTGGAACAAGAACCTCTATGCGAGCCTCCTCCTGCAGCCCATCTCTCTGGGAATCAACATCCTCGGGCATTACCGGTGGACTCATCCGAAAAAAGAGGAAGAGAGCAGCCAGGATGCCTCCTCCCTGAAAGTCTCGATGCTTTCCTGGACTGAGAGGGCCTTTGCGATAGCGATGGTCTTCCTGATTGCCGGAGTCTGGGGATGGATCCTTGACACCCTCTTTCCGGGCGATCCCCACCCTTACCTCGATTCCTGTGTGACCGTGCTGATTCTGGTTGCCCAGTTCCTCAGCGCCCAGAAGAAATGGGACTGCTGGATTGCCTGGCTGCTGGTCAACATCACACAGCTCATACTCCACATCAGCGTCGGTCATGTGTTCATGCCGATTGTCTGCACTCTCTATCTCATCAATGGCATCTCGGCCCTGGTAGGCTGGATGAAACTTTACAGAAAGAAAGCTTGAAATGAACGATATCCTTCTCGAAATCAAAGACCTTCACGCCAAAGCAGGTGAAAAGGAAATACTCCGGGGCATCAATCTGACAATCCGCAAAGGCGAAATCCACGCGGTGATGGGGCCGAACGGAGCAGGCAAGAGCACCCTGTCGGCAGTCCTGACCGGAAAGCCTAGCTATGAGGTCACTTCCGGTTCCGTTACATTCATGGGGCGGGATCTGCTCGAAATGAAACCCGAAGAAAGAGCATGGGCCGGCTTGTTCCTGTCCTTCCAGTATCCGGTGGAAATCCCCGGCGTGTCCATCACGAACTTCATGAAGACCGCAATCAATTCCAGGCGCAAGGCGCAGGGACTCGAGCCGATGAAAGCCGGTGATTTCCTCAAGCTGATGAAGGAGAAGATGGCTCTGGTGCAGATGAAGCCTGAGTTCGCCAGGCGGGAGGTCAATGTCGGCTTCTCGGGAGGAGAGAAAAAACGCAACGAGATATTCCAGATGGCCATGCTCGACCCGAGTCTTGCCATTCTTGACGAGACGGACAGCGGACTGGACGTGGACGCGCTCCGGATAGTCGCGGACGGAGTCAACTCACTCCACACACCTGAAAAATCAGCCATCGTCATCACTCATTACCAGAAGCTCCTTGAATATGTCAGGCCTGACATCGTCCATGTCCTGAAGGAGGGACGTATCGTCAGGACCGGAGGCAGGGAGATTGTCGAGATGATAGAAAAGGACGGTTTCGAACAATTCTGACAAACAGATACAAGACAATGAAACGCATAAGCTACCTCATCATCTGTGCAGCAGCCCTCCTGCTGGCTGCCTCTTGCGCACCTAAATCAGAGTCATTCCGCTTCATCCAGATCTCAGACCCGCAGATCGGTTTCAATCCCGGCGATGAAAAGGCAACCATCGACTGGTTCTCCCGTACCATCGACAGGATTGAAGAGCTTGCGCCGGATTTCGTGATCTGTACCGGAGACATGACCCACAACATGTTTGACAACAATTGGCAGATTGCAGCCTTCGACTCGCTTTTGGCAAGGATGCCGGAATCCATCCCGGTCTATTTCACGCCGGGCAACCACGACTACAGGACAAAGGAATGGCCTGGCAGCCGTGATTTCTATGCAGAGCACTACGGAGAAAGCACTTTCTGCTTCATGCACAAAGGTTCCCTGTTCATCGGCTTCGACTCCAACCTTGTCAAGGAGGGGCTTGTGGACCAGGAAGCTGAGCAGTTCGCGTGGCTTCAGACACAGCTCAGGGAACTCGGGCCGGGAGCCGACCACATATTCGTTTTCCATCATTGCCCTGTTGTGTCGACATCTGTTGACGAAGAGGACACCTATTCCAACTTCCCTGAGCCTTACCGCTCCAAGTATCTGAAACTTTTTGCCGACAATGGAGTCACCGCTGTCTTTACCGGGCATTGCCACAGGACCGCAGAACTTGAAGTCGACGGAGTCAGCCTGGTCAACTGCGGAGCCAGCGGCATTCCTCTCGGTGAGAACAATGCGGACGGCACGCCGAACACACATTGTCTGAATGTGGTCGACGTCACCCCTTCCGAAGCCACCTGGAACATCATTCCGGTTGACGGAGGACAGGAAGAGAGCAACGAATGATTCTACGATGGACAGAAACAAGACAGACCACGGTAATTATGTACCCGCTCCACTCTGTGGCGGCGAGATGATTGAGGCAGGACAGTCTGTCAGGAGGCTCTGCGTGCTCGGGGGCAACGGGGGAGGAATCCCTCCGAGGTGCTACACGGCCGAGGCGGGATCGAAGCTTGAACTGACAGTCATTGTCCTTCCGGGTGTTTCCGCCAGCATTCCGCTGACCGTGGACCTGGTCGGAGAAGGTGCTGAAATCAATCTTAACGGAATATTCCTCAGCAACGGAGAGGACAAGGTCGATTTCGACATCACCATGAACCACAGGGTCGGGGGATGCCGGTCGTCACAGCTGTTCGATGGCGTAGCGGCCGGAAATGCCCGCTGCTCTTTCGCCGGAAAAATCGTGGTCGCTCCCGATGCCCGGAAGACCGAGGCCTTCCAGACGAGCCGCAACATCGTTCTGGGCGATTCGGCCAGGATCGAGACGAAGCCCAGGCTGGAAATCTATGCCGACGACGTGCAGTGTTCGCACGGAGCCACAGTGGGCAGACTCAACGAGGAAGAACAGTACTACATGCGTACGAGAGGCATTCCGGAAGAGGAAGCAAGGATCCTGCAGATGATTTCCTTCGTCGCTCCGGTGCTTGCCGCTTTGCCTGAATATGACGAGACAGGACGGCCATGCCGCGAGCAGGTCACTGCCACCGTTGAAGCTGCCGTCAGAGCAATGGCCAAATGAAGAACTGATTGCAGATGACACTTCAGACCAATGTCAAAGTCAACCTCGGACTCAACGTCCTGCGCAAGCGCGAGGACGGTTTCCACGACATCGAGACCCTTTTTCTGCCTTGCCATGAATATTCCGACGTCCTCGAGGTAATCATGGGTGATGACTACAGCCGCACCTCGGCATCGCTCTTCGCAAGGTATGGCGAAGATCAGGTGGCACAGGCGGTGGACGGGAAACTGATGATCACCATCGCCCGGAAAGAGGGCGTGGACTGGGCTGCGGAAAAGGATTTGTGCGCAAGGGCATATTCATTGCTGGACAAGGACTTCGACCTGCCGCCAGTACCTTTCGCTTTCCGATGAGACTCTTGCCCGCTATGCGTCCCGTCTGGGCAGTGACTGCGCATTCTTTATCTTCAACACTCCGATGCTGGGTTCCGGCAGGGGAGAGGTTCTGGAGAGCGTGGATTTTGATCTTGAGAGGCTCGGACTCCAGATGAAGGTCCTGGTTCCGGAAGGGATTTCCGTCAGCACTGCGCAGGCCTACCGCGGGATTGTCCCGAAAGAGCCGGAAATGCGGATCAGGGACATCCTCGCCTTGCCGCCGGAAAGATGGAAGGGCTTGCTGGTCAATGATTTCGAGCAGACTGTCTTCTCCGAACACAAAGAACTGGCCGCAATCAGGCAGAGCCTCTACGACAGCGGTGCCGTCTATGCCGCAATGTCCGGTTCCGGTTCCGCCCTCTTCGGACTTTACCGTTATTGATGACGGGCCGCCACGCAAAGCCAATCGGTGCTGTTTCATTTCAGCCAGGCTGGGATATCAACAAAACAGAACCTGTATTGTCCGCTTTCTGTCAACACACAAAGGCAAAGGCGGCCTGTCACCTGGTCCCACGCCAGACTACGGACAGGAAGTGCAGAATGCAGGCATGCCAGATACTTCCCATTCCAATCGAAGATGCAGACATGATTGCCGGAAGGGGCAAGACCTGGATGTTCAATGTAGTGCTTCAGTTCCTTACCGTCATAAAGGGCAAAAAGATAGTCCCCAGAAGAAGACAAGGAGACAAAACTGACCTTGGAATCCGGTCGCATGGTCGCAAAATGGCCCTCGTTCTCATCAAAAGGCATTTCCTCAAGAAGGACGGAGCAGACAGTTTCACCTTTGACGAAATCGACAATCTCGTAGCAGCCGGCATAGTAGGAATATGATGCCATCCTGCCGAGTGTTCCATTCACCTGCAAATGGCCCTGCATTAGCCCGCTACCCACTTCGGTGTTCAATCCGTATTGTGAATAATCGCCAAAATCGGAAAGTACGGTCCCGTCCATCTTCCTGGTCCGGTAACGCGCATCACCGCCTGACAGTACTCCAACCAGGGTATCTCCAAGAGCGCAAGCCGTAGTGTATTCATCAATCGGCACAGACTGGACGGGAACGAGTCCACCTTCCCCGACACTGTACACACTCATTCTTTTTTTGAAGTTGTCCATGACGGCGAAAGAACTGTCACCGGTCGCAAGAAATTGATTGACATTCAGGACTTCATTTTCCTGTCTTCCCCTTCGGACGTTGGTGAGCGTACTGCCAGTTTTCCTGTCAACCAGGATGAAAGGCGTCTCTCCGGACTGCTCGGACCATCCGAAATAACTGCCAGAAAGCGCAATTATCTCAGGATTTGCTATCAATGAGTCCGGAATATCCACCCAGGATACTCCCTGTTCATAATCAATCTCGGAGACATCGACTCCTGAATCAAGCCAAGACCCGTTGCGGCAGCCGGTCAGAGCCAGCAGTACCGCCAAGAAAAGTGCGGCCTTTTTCATACATTACAAAGTTACATGAACGGCAGGGGCCTTACTCTCAGTTCCGTCTGGAAGAGTACATGTACCCCAGATACCAAGACATGTGGTTACCCCCACATCTCCTTCTGAATCAGAAAACAGATACTACGAGAGTTCTTTTCATTGTTGTTTTTCATAAGTACTTGATTTGTTTTGATGACTCCCTTCCAAGAAGGGAATTGTTATTAATAGCTCAAATATGGATGTTAATTTCCAATATCCAATGAACGAAAGTACATTTATTTTCGTTCCGGATTAACCCTGGTCTTTATTGGTAAAAGAAGGGCTATCTTGTTGGACATCTTCTAAGTATATGACAAAAATTTGAAAATATTGATTCGATATCGGTCTGTATGGTTCATAAGGCATTGTGAGATGTACTCCAGTCCATATTTGAACAAACTCACAGCCCTTCGCCCATGCTTCGGGACCTTTATCGGTTTGATGTTTTCGTGAATAAAAATTCCAACAAGGTAGCACCACACGTACGCAATCATGATGATGGAGAACAGATTCGACATACGCCCACGGTCCCTGACATGTGAGCCTTCGATATCAAACCCGCTGCACCTTGCAGAGGGCACATATCACCAGGCTCATAGCCTTAATTCTTGCCAGATTCATACTTTCCCCGAAATGCATGCTCAGAATTGGATATAATTCGCTACTTTTGTAGTGGACTTTGGAGTTTCGTAACATGGTAATAATGTGAGAGTTATATACCTTAAAGTTACGAAATTTCAAGGTCTTATGCAAAATCGGTTAGACCGGTGGGATGCCTCTGGAGCACCTGTGGGGCAGGTCCGTTCCCTAACCGACACGATTTCTGCACCGGTTAGACCGGTAGGACGCAACACAGGGCACTGTGGCAGGGGCCACCTCCCTAACCGATTTTACCGGGAGAGCATATTCATACAAGCCAGGTCATTGATTCGGTAATGAAAAGTTGATGCATCTGTTTATGGATTCAAAAAACATTATTTACTTTTGTCAACAGCCCTATCAATTGGGATGAACCATAAACTATGAGACTATCTGAAGAACTTCGTCACCGGGTCCGGGAGGACCTGGGGCTTCTCGCACCTTTCAGCAGGGGGCAAGACATCACAATCCGGAACTGCTGGCACTTTTCCACGGACGGCAACTTTTCAAGTGTTCTCTTTCAGGATGAGACCGACTTCATCGACGGGATGAACAGGGTGTGTATCGTCTCAATGAAGCACAAAGTGGTCATACTTGCTTTCGTCCTGATGGACAACCATTTGCATTTTATACTGCATGGTGACTTGACAGAGTGCATCATATTCATGCAAGACTATATCAGGAGGACCTCCGTCGCATTTCACCAGCGGCACGGGGTTTCGCACATATTCAAAGGAGTGCCCGTCAACCACCAGGCCGTAACCACAGACAGATACCTGAAAACCGCAATATGCTACGTCTTCAAGAACCCTCCCTGTGCCGGTACCAGATTCATGGGATGGAATTACCCCTGGGGCAGCGGCGGCATGTACTTCAGGATGGATGAAAGATGGTCCTCTTCGAAAAGGATTCAGCACGGAAGCGGACCGGGGTCTGGGCCAAATGAATATGACGAAGCGAGTCCAAGGTCGGAACCAGCCGTCGCCAACTCAACAAGCGACATGAGCAAAAACCAGAGGAAACGGTATTTCAAGACAAATGCCGCCATTCCAGACGGCCTGGCAATGCATGAAGGAATTGTACTGCCGTATGAATATGTTGCCGTGGACATCGTTGAGGAACTGTTCAGGAGTACCAGAAGCTTCAATTACTTCATGTGCATCACAAAAGAGGATGAGATTGAGAAAAAAGGAGGGTATATTTCAAGACTGAGTATTCCTGACAACGAATTGAGGCAATGCAGGGATGAACTGCTAAAAGAGAGGTTCGGGAAGGGCATCCGTATGCTGGGTACAGACGAAAGACTGTTACTGGGGAAACTGTTGAAAAGGAAGTACAACTGCTCCACCAAGCAGATATCCCGTATGGTGAGTTTGGCATATTCGCAGATAAAGGATCTGCTCTAGGCGAGTCCCATAGCCCTTCTGCGACTGGCTCACCAAGGTCTGGAATCTAGCCTTAAACCAACCGAGCTATTCCCAGACCTGGCACTTTCTCCTTCTGCAAAATCGGTTAGACCGGTGGGATGCCTCTGGAGCACCTGTGGGGCAGGTCTGTTCCCTAACCGACACGATTTCTGCACCGGTTAGACCGGTAGGACGCAACACAGGGCACTGTGGCAGGGGGTACCTCCCTAACCGATTTTGCCGGGAGAGCACCGAGTCGATATTTCTCCGGGCCGGTGCCTGCCGATGAATATGAATTGAGGCGGGAATATAGGATAAAAGGGAACCAACCTAAATCCTGAAATGACACGAAGGCACAGGTGCCAAGACCTGCCATAACACCGTGCGTATTAAGGTTTTGGGATATATTAGAGTCTTGCCCACGGATTATCTGGAACCGTTGGCAAGACTATTATTTTATCTTATTTTTGCAACCGTAGATTGAACATTTAATGCGATAGTACAATGAAAAAGTTCCAGATGTATTTAATTTGCACCATTGCTTCAATAGCAATCGCTTTTGTTGTAGCTTCTGCTGTTCATAGCAGACAGAATTCTCTTTTGTTAAAGAATGTAGAGGCTCTCGCCGAGAGTGAGCAGCATGCTCTTGGACAGTGCGATAATTCTGTCAATCAAGAATGTGTTGGTGTCTGCGATGATTGCGGCGCGGTTGTTTATGCCTCCGGATTCAAAGGTATCGGATATAATATTCATCACAAATGAAAAGATTCTTCGGCATTCTGCCCGTTGCGATGGCTGCCCTTTCCATGATGATTTCCTGTTCAGGCGGAGACGGTGGTTATCGTGCACCCATATTCAAACAAGAAGCAAGGCTGGACTTTGAAATCCTTGGAGATGAGTTTTTGGGGTCTCCTTCCAATATTGTTGCCACAGATAACTATCTGCTTGTCAGCGGATACACCAGGAACGGAGGGCCGACATTCTTCGTTTTTGATAAAAATGGGAATCCGGTACGTTCAGGAATCAATTCCGGGAGAGGCCCAGGTGAGACGATTTCCGGCTACATCAATATGTCCGTTGACGATGACACTGTCCAGTACAATGACGTCCAGACGGGTTGGAGACTTGCCTTTTCTTTGGAAGAATTCCTGAAAGACGGGACTCTGGAGATACAGATGGAGGCTTTGGATTTGCCCGGATGGTGCACCTATGCCATGCGGACTCCCAAGGGAGACGAAATCCGATTGATTTCCAGGAGCGGCAAGAAAGATCTTGACATGCCGCAACGGACCATTCAGTTAGAGTCCGAAGGCGCCACTTATGAATATACCGAACCGGCAATCGAAGATAGGGAAATAGCCTTCTTCGCATCTCTACAACGCTCAATCGTCTATTCTCCAGACGGGACCCGAATGGTTGTCAGCGGTGTGCCAGGTTTCATTCTTGAAATTTTCAATTTGGAAGGAGGTATCCAAAGAAAGACTATCAAACGTTTCCTGCCGCCGGCAGTCACACTCGAAAACGGATCATACACCCAAAATGATGAATATGTCTTCGGTGGAGGCAATTTATGCACAACTGAGAAATACATTTATTCAGCATATGACGGGGAACGTACCGCCAAAGAATTCAGGGCGTCAGGAATGAATTGTCTGCTGTACGACAAGATTGCAGTTTTTGATTGGGACGGCAATCCGAAATACCTTTATAAAAGTGACTACAGGATAATGAGTTTGTCAGTAGAAAACGATACTACGGTTTACGCCTGCCTTGAGACAGAAGACGGTAAGCATTTTGTCGGGAAGGCCTCATTGAAACTGTAGTCTTACCGGTGAGTTCCCTTCCGGGTGACAGTCTTCTGCCTTTCATAAGTTCCGTAAATTATAATGACAGCATAAAAGACGTTCTTGAATTTGCCGGCATCACGTATCTGGTCACGGAACTTGACACTGTCA
>SFMU01000093.1 GCA_004552965.1 Bacteroidales bacterium
GCGCACCTGCACCATCAGGATCATCGCCGCCGCAAAAGCGACGCTCATACCCAGGATATTGATCAGCGTCGAAACGCCTGTTTTTCTGAATACTTTCATTGCTTAAAAAACCAATACATCACTATCACCATACGTATCATACCCGGAGGTAATCACCCTTTCGCCGGGCTCCAGGCCTTCCAGCACCTCGTAATACTGCGGGTTCTGACGGCCGATATGTATCTCTCTTTTGACGGCTTTGGTGCCTTCTTTGTTAACGACGTAAATCCACTTACCGCCGGTCTTCTGGTAGAAGGTTCCTCTGGGGATGATGACGGCCTCTTCCGGCTGGCCCAGCTGCAGGTTCAGGTAGTAAGTCTGTCCGCTGCGGATGTTGTCCGGCTGCTTGCCCTCGAACTTGAAGTCGGCCTTGAACTTGCCGTCACGAACCTCGGGATAGACCTTGCGCAGCGATGCATTGAAGGTCGCACCCTGCCGCTCGAAGGTGGCTGCAAGACCCGGAGTCACACGGTCGATGTAATGCTCGTCAATCTGCGCCTCAATCTTGTAGCTGCTCATGTCGCTGATCTGGCCGATCTTGGTACCAGCTCCGATGTTCTCACCGAGCACAGCATCGAGGATGCCCAGCTGACCGTCGATAGGAGCCTTGATTGTGAGGTTGTCCTTGCGCTTGCGGATCATCCTCATGTTGATCTGCATATTCTCCAGACTCTCACGCATGCGCTCCACCTGAGTCGAGCGGAAAAGGCTGTCCTGCACTTCCTTGTCAAGGATGATCTGCAGTTTTTCTGCAGCAAGGTCATAGTCCTCCTTTGCTTTCAGGTAATCTTCGCGGGCGATGAGATTCTCCTCGTAGAGAGTCTTCTGCTGCTCGTATTTGCGCTTGAGGCGCTTTACATCCAGCTGATATTCGGCCTTGGACTGCTTAACGTTGAGTCTGTCCTGCTCCATCTGAATCTGGGTGTTGCGAAGGATGTTTTCCTTCTCAGCGAGTTCAGCCTCGGAATTCAGGATCTGCAAATCCAGGTTGTCATTGGAGAGGCGAAGGATTTCATCACCCTTCTTTACCATCGAGCCCTCCTCGATAAGAATAGCGTCCACGATGCCGCCCTCGACAGGGCTTATCTGGATTGTCACCAGCGGCTGCACCGTTCCGCTCAGGCGGATGTAGTCGTTGAACTCTCCGGCCTTCACCTCGCTCACCGAGATGCTGTCCGAGTTTACGCGCAGGGTGCTGTGGCTGGGCCTTACGAGAAGGAATATCACGAGGCACGCAAGCGCTGCCCCAAGCCACCAAGGGAGTGCCTTCTTTGTAAATGCGGATTTCCAGCCGGTAGGTCTTTCAATTTTCTTGTCCATTGTCTGTATTTAGGAAATATGTTGGTAAAGATTACCGAATTCAATTTTTGGAATGACTCACTGATTGATGTAAGGTTCACCATTGTAATAGCGCACTACGGCGTCCTTGATCCTGAGTTTCAGAAGGGAATTCATCCTCTCGGCCATCGCATTCAGATAGGTCTGAGATGCGGTCTGGTAGTCGATGGCAGAAACAAGGCCTGCCTCAAACTGCTTGGCGCTGAGCCGGAAGGCTTCCTTCTGAACTTCTGCAAGCCTGTCAGCCTGATGGAACGCCGCCCGAGCTCCATCACGGTCGCTCACTGCCCTGCGCACCTCGTTTTCTATGTCACGCATGGTCTGGTCATACTGCGCCTCTGCACGGACAAGGGCGTTCTTCTTCTGGCGAAGAGTGGTCCTTCGTCTGAACTGATCGAAAATCGGGATGCTGAGTTGCAACTGAATATATTCACCGCCATTGTTGCGGAACTGATGCGCGAACGGAACCGGGGTATATCCCTCCATTCCAGGGTAAGTGTAGTAGGTTGTCGACCATCCGCCATAGAGCTCAAGGGATGGAGAATATGCGCCGCGAGCGCTCTTGAGATCAAGCGTTGCGTTCTTCACGCTGAAAGAGGCGATCTGCGCCGAAGGCAGGAAAGACTTCGCTGACAGTTCCAGACTTGATGCATCGATAGATTTGCACAGCGGCTCCTGAACTTCGGTGTCAATCACCAGTTCCTCATCTGCAGGCCAGTACATCACGTCCTTCAAAGAAAGCATGGCATTGTTCTTCTCATTGGTGGTGGAAATCAGCAGATACTCCTTCTGCGCCAGCTCCGACTCCATCTGCACGACGTCGGCGTGGCCCTTCTGTCCGAGTTCCTCCTGACGAACGGCACGGTCTCTGGCAGTCCTGGCAGTCTCCACCTGATCGGCCACGACCTTCAGCATCTCCGAGTAGTAGAGAACGTTCGCAAAGGCCTCCATCGTCGCGAGACATATCCGGTCGCGCTCCTGCTGCTCCTTGCTCACGCCCATCTTCACCGATGTCGAAGCCATCCTCAGGTTGTTCACCGCCTGGAAGCCGTCAAACAGCGTGATGCCGGCGCTCACACCATAACCGTTGTGGAAAGTGGTGACCGTGTTGTAGGTATTTGTCTCCGGATCAAGGTTACGGCCATACTGGTTGTAGGCGTAGGTCTGCGCCGAAAGAGTCGGCGTGAAAGCCTTCATTATTGCCTGACGGCGCTGCCACTGCTCGTCGCTGCGGTCCGCCGCCTGGATTCTCATCTTTGTGGAATTGCTCACGGCATATTCCATGCAGTCATGCAGAGTCATAGCTGACGGAGCCTGCTCCTGCGCCATCGCGGCGAAGCAGCAGAGTCCGGTAGTCAGCATGACTGCAACCAATGGTTTACAGCTGAAAAAGTTGTTCATGTGCAATTAATGTTTAACCAATCTGCCAGAACTGCAACATCCGCCGTGCCAAAGGTGTTAAAATATTGATTTACTGAATATTATAAATTAAGGGCAATCGCAGAAGTGTAAAGAAATTTTACAGTGGGTGTAAAGGAAGTTTACATATTGCGAGTCAACTTTTTTCAGGGAAAGACATGTATCTCCAAAAACAATCTCCACCCATGTATCTCCACCTAAATATTTCAAACTTTCTCTTTCTTTCTGAATGCGAGAGGTGACATTCCCACGCGTTTTCGGAACATCATGACATGCCCAGTTCTTCCGAGATTTCGTTCACGCTCATCTGGGTCTCGCGCAGCAAGGCCTTGGCGGCATTGGTCAGCTTCTCCTGGAGATATTCCTGGGCAGTGATGTGCAGTTCCCGGCGCACGAGGGAGCCGAAATAGTTTGGGGAAAGGTTGAACTGTGAAGCGCACCAGTTTACCGTAGGCTGGCCTTTCTGGGCCGGGAGACCACTCGAAAGGTAGGAGTCCACAATTCTGTCCAGTTTCTTCCTGAATATTTCCTCCTCCCCCGAAACTCTGTTGAACTGGCGCTCGTGGAAGCGTTTGAAATAGCTCAGAAGCTGGCCTATGCCCAAACGAATGAGCTGGTCGGAGAGGTAGTCGGCAGGAGTGTTCAGTTCGGCGAGTATGTTGGTGAAACAGTTCACGATGATACCTTTTTCAACCGAGTCCAGGCGTATTGCCTCCTGAGTGTCGGAGAAAAAGAAGCTGAACATATAGAAGTCGCGACCGAGCCCGGTCTTCTCCAGCAGTTCCGGGCAGAATGCCAGCATCCAGCCGCGGGGACGCACCTGGTAATTCAGTTCGGTCTGCACCACCTGCCCCGGTCTGAGGGTGAACAGGGTGTCGGGAGCATAACTGATCTTTTGCCCGTTTTTGATCAGTGTCCCGAAATCAGTCTCCATCAGCACGACGCAGTACATCCCGAAGTCTATCGGGTCGAAGAGGCTCAGGTCCGCCCTGGACAACTCGCCCACTGTCACCAGAGGATGGGCGCTGTTCTGATGAAAAATTGAGTTCAGCCGGTCTGTCGGATAGTTCGTTTCCATATTCACAGAGTCGAAGATAAGGGGAAGGTAAGCATATTCATGAAGTATTGCAAGCTTTGAATATGAGAAATTGGTAGGTAATAAAGGTAGATATTGGTTAGATAGGTAAAAATGGTCTTTTATCCGTTGATATTGTTCGCAATAGAATGACATAATGGGTGTATCATTGCACTGTTATTCAAATCCGCTGCCACCAATAATTAACACACATAAACTATGGCTGTCAAATTCTACAAGTCAGAAAACCAGGTGCCTCTGGAGATGCACAAGGTACGAATGGTCCAGAAACTCAATCTCCTCCCTGTCGAGGAACGTCTCAGAAAAATCCAGGATGCCGGAAACAACACCTTCCTCCTCCAGAACAAGGATGTTTATCTGGATATGCTGACGGATTCGGGCGTGAATGCGATGTCCGACCTCCAGTTCGCCGCAATGATGCAGGCAGATGACGCATATGCGGGCTGTGAGACCTTCAACCGTGTGAAGGCCGCCGTCAAGGAAGTCTTCGGCTGTGACAACGTGCTTCCTGCACATCAGGGCAGGGCCTGCGAGAACATCCTTGCGGAGGCATATGTGAAGCCGGGCATGGTCGCGCTGATGAATTTCCATTTCACGACCACCAAGGCCCACGTCACCAGAATGGGCGGTTCCGTAGAGGAATTGGTTGACCCTAAAGGACTTATACCTCAGACAGATGATCCGTTCAAGGGAGACTACAATCTGGAGAACCTCGAGAGAAAGATAGACGAAATCGGAGCCGACAAGGTGGCGTTCGTACGCGTAGAGGCGGGCACCAACCTCATCGGAGGACAGCCTGTCTCGCTTGAGAATATGCTGGCAGTCACTGACATATGCCACAAGAAGGGAGTGAAGTCGGTTCTGGACGCATCGCTCCTGCAGGATAACGTGTATTTCATGAAGACCCGCGAGGCTCGCTGCAAGTATATGGATGTGAAGGATATATATCATCTTCTCTCAGACCATTTCGACATCATTTATTTTTCAGCCCGCAAGCTCAGCTTCTCCAAGGGAGGCATCATATGCTCAAAGGATGCGAAATACACAAAGGAAATGATGTCCTTCATACCTCTGTACGAGGGCTTCCTTACCTATGGAGGTATGGATGTCAGGACCATGGAGGCCCTGGCCCAGGGTCTCTACGAGTCTCTGGATATGGAATATATCAGCCAGGGACCGTTATTCATCGAGGCTCTCTGCAAGGAACTGGACGAATACGGTGTGCCGGTCATACTTCCTGCGGGAGGCTTGGGATGTCACCTGAACGCGGGAGCCTTCGTTCCTGACCTGCCTCACAACCAGTATCCTGCAGCTGCGGTCGGCTGTGCTCTCTACATCATCAGCGGCGTCCGCGGCATGGAGCGCGGAACCGTCTCCGAGCAGCGTGAACCGGACGGAACCGAGCGGTATGCCGAGCTCGAGCTCCAGCGTCTGGCCGTTCCGAGAAGGGTGTTCACCCTCTCTCAGATAAAGTATGTTGCAGACCGTGTCAAGTGGCTGTGGGACAACCGTTCGCTTATCGGCGGACTGCAGTGGGTTGATGAACCTGAGGTGCTGAGATTCTTCTTCGGAACAATGAAGGAGATAGGCCATTGGCAGGAAGACCTCGTGGCCAAATTCAAGGAGGATTTCGGGGATTCACTCTGATTCCCTGCCACTTCGGCAGGAAGGGTGGCTGACGATTGATTCAGCCGCCCTTTTGCATATTCATACGGATATGTCCGGCTGTAAGATTATTTCCAACCGTCCGCACGGAACCAACGATTTCATAGTTGACATCAAATATTCCGAACAGGCTGTCGAGAAGTATCCGTCCGCGGTCCTGTATCCGATCCAGGGCGCAAGCCACGGATTCAACAACGCCAATCTCAACGGGATGGCCTCATTCGTCGGCGGAGAAAAGGACGACGTCGTAATGCCATTTGTGTTCCGATTCCTGGAGGAACACATATGGCAATAGGACTTTATTTATAACGAATCTTCGATGCTTCGTATTCCGGCCTCCATGTCCGTGACAAAAAACAATTAGAATCCAATTTCCCAATGGCATCCCAAACAATCTGATTGTGACAACGATAACGCTTTTGTCTATTTCAGAATTGTCTAATATGCAGGGAAGCGAACAACGGGACACTTGCAAACTTCCGTGGCATAATGTGACATAAACATATACTTGAAGGTAGGTTTGTGTATCAAAAGACCTTACCTTTGAAGTATGGAAGAC
>SFMU01000094.1 GCA_004552965.1 Bacteroidales bacterium
GAGCCGACATCGAGGTGCCAAACCTCGCCGTCGATGTGAACTCTTGGGCGAGATCAGCCTGTTATCCCCAGGGTAGCTTTTATCCGTTGAGCGACGGCCCTTCCATTCGGCACCGCCGGATCACTATTCCCGACTTTCGTCCCTGTTCGACTTGTCTGTCTCACAGTCAAGCACGCTTCTGCAATTGCACTCGACGATTGGTTTCCATCCAATCTGAGCGTACCTTTGGGCGCCTCCGTTACTCTTTGGGAGGCGACCGCCCCAGTCAAACTGCCCACCTGACACTCTCCCCGTACCTGTTCTCGATACCAGGTTAGAACCCCGGTCACACAAGAGTGGTATCCCAACGCCGACTCCTCGTACACTGGCGTGCACGTCTCTTTGTCTCCCACCTATCCTGTACATGTATGACCAGAATTCAATATCAGGCTGCAGTAAAGCTCCATGGGGTCTTTCCGTCTAGTTGCGGGTAACCTGCATTTTCACAGGTACTAAGATTTCACCGAGTCTGCTGCCGAGACAGCGCCCAAATCGTTACACCTTTCGTGCGGGTCAGAACTTACCTGACAAGGAATTTCGCTACCTTAGGACCGTTATAGTTACGGCCGCCGTTCACTGGGGCTTCGGATCACTGCTTCAGATCGCTCTTAACAGATCCTCTTAACCTTCCAGCACCGGGCAGGTGTCACCCCCTATACTTCGTCTTGCGACTTCGCAGAGAGCTGTGTTTTAGTTAAACAGTCGCTTGGGCCTCTTCACTGCGGCTTAATTGCTTAAGCACTCCTTCTCGCTAACTTACGGAGTCATTTTGCCGAGTTCCTTGGCAACAGTTCTCTCGCTCACCTCGGGATTCTCTCCCTGCCCACCTGTGTCGGTTTTGGTACGGGCCGCATATGCATTGCCAGAAGCTTTTCCTGGAAGCCGTCATCATGTGCTTCGCTACTTTCCTTGGATTTCGCTTGCCTGTCACGCCCTAGCCTTGAGGTTACCGGATTTGCCTGGTAACCAGCCGCTTCGCTTCGCCCTCAATCCATTAAGAGGGTCACACTATCCGTCTCCGTCACTCCTTCGCTCCATATACGGGTGCAGGAATCTTTCGCCTGCTTTCCATCCACTACGCCTTTCGGCCTCGCGTTAGGTCCCGACTTACCCAGGGCGGACGAACCTTCCCCTGGAATCCTTGGGCTTTCGGTGTGTAGGATTCTCACCTACATCTCGCTACTCACACCGGCATTCTCACTTCTATACAATCCACCGCTCCTCACGGTACGGCTTCTGCTCGTATACAACGCTCCCCTACCACTATAGTTTCCTACAATCCGCAGTTTCGGTATCAGGCTTAGCCCCGGTACATTTTCGGCGCAGGGTCACTCGACTAGTGAGCTGTTACGCACTCTTTAAAGGATGGCTGCTTCTGAGCCAACCTCCTAGTTGTCTGGGCATCCCCACATCCTTTTCCACTTAGCCTGTATTTTGGGACCTTAACTGGCGGTCTGGGCTGTTTCCCTCTTGACCATGGACCTTATCACTCACAGTCTGACTGCCGGACATCCTTAATGACATTCGCAGTTTGATTGTATTCAGTACCCCGGGATGGGGCCATCACACATTCAGTGCTCTACCTTCACTAAGGTTCTTTCCAACGCTAGCCCTAAAGCTATTTCGGGGAGAACCAGCTATCTCCGGGTTCGATTGGAATTTCTCCCCTAGCCACAAGTCATCCGCTAACTTTTCAACGGTAGTCGGTTCGGTCCTCCATTGAGTTTCACCTCAACTTCAACCTGCTCATGGCTAGATCACCCGGTTTCGGGTCTGCAACATCCTACTTTCGCCCTCTTAAGACTCGCTTTCGCTTCGGCTCCGGTCTTTCCTCCTTAACCTCGCAGTCTGTCGCAACTCGCCGGTTCATTCTACAAAAGGCACGCCATCACCCCTTAACGGGCTCTGACTTCTTGTAGGCATACGGTTTCAGGTTCTCTTTCACTCCGCTCCCGCGGTTCTTTTCACCTTTCCCTCACGGTACTGGTTCACTATCGCTCACTCGTTTATATTTAGCCTTGGCGGATGGTCCCGCCTGCTTCCGACAAGATTTCTCGTGTCTCGCCGTACTCAGGATCCCATTAGGCTTTACTCGGATTTCGGTTACAGGGCTTTCACCTTCTTCGGCCGGGCTTTCGATCCCGTTCTCCTATCCTCGTTCTTGCCATCTCATGGTCCTTCAACCCCGGTCCTTCAACCGGTTTGGGCTTCTCCCCTTTCGCTCGCCGCTACTCAGGGAATCACTGTTGTTTTCTTTTCCTCCGGCTACTTAGATGTTTCAGTTCGCCGGGTACCTCTCTTGCAGGCCATGTATTCACCTGCAGATGACAGCTCATGTCTGCTGCCGGGTTCCCCCATTCGGACACCTCCGCTTCTTCGCTTCCTTACAGCTTCACGGAGCTTTTCGCAGTTTGGCGCGTCCTTCTTCAGTTTCGAGTGGCCAGGCATTCGCCGTACGCCCTTCCTTACTTAATCAGTGGTTCTCGTGTGTTTCGAGATGTTCTTTTTCAAGAACTGTTTTTTACTGTTTTCTCAGTTTATCTTACAACTTACGTTTTAGACCTTTTCTGTTATGTCTTTTCTTCTTAGTTGCTCAGTTTTCAAAGATCGATTCCTCTGAGAAGTCTATGACCTCTCAAAACTAAACAGGATCCTATACAACCTTTTCCTTCAATTTCCTCGTTTCTTCTTTCTCCTTAGAAAGGAGGTGATCCATCCCCACGTTCCCGTAGGGATACCTTGTTACGACTTAACCCCAGTCATCGGTCCTGCCTTCGACGGCTCACTCCCAATTGGGTTATGCCACCGGCTTCGGGCATTACCAACTCCCATGGTTTGACGGGCGGTGTGTACAAGGCCCGAGAACGTATTCACCGCGACATGCTGATTCGCGATTACTAGCGATTCCAGCTTCATGAAGTCGGGTTGCAGACTTCAATCCGAACTGAGACGCCCTTTATGAGATTCGCTTGCCTTCACAGGTTCGCTGCTCTTTGTAGACGCCATTGTAGTACGTGTGTAGCCCAGGCCATAAGGGGCATGATGATTTGACGTCATCCCCACCTTCCTCCGGTTT
>SFMU01000047.1 GCA_004552965.1 Bacteroidales bacterium
GACTCAAGCCTTGATACTGTCCTGAAATTAGCTTTTGACATATCCTGCGCTTTCTGTTCATAGGCGCGAATCATTCTGAGAGATATGCCGGATATTCTGGCTAATTCTTCCTGAGTGAGACCGCATCTTTCTCTCGCTTTCTTCAATGGGCTTATTGACGCGTTGACGGTTTCCGCTATAATCTTGTCTGCAACGTTAGCGAACTTGTCAAGATCCGCTTCGTGCAGTGGATGATAAAGCGCAATAACCTTTTCTATGTGAAGGCCGTTTTCTTCAATGAATCGAAAAGGTTTTCCTGTTTTCCATTGATAGTATGCCAGAACCCATCCTGCCCAATATTCAGGAGAAATGGTGAATGTACCGTCAATGGCTGCTGGCGACTCTCCCATTGTGATTTCAGTGACAAGAGAGACAAGCTCTGGTCCTGAAAACCCGGCGAGATAGCGCGGATTGCATTTCTCTATCTGACCGGCGACTCCGCTTGTCAAGAACATCCGATAAAACAACCGTGGCGGAAAACCACACTGGTTGATGCCACAGTCCATCATCGTGGCAAGATTCTCCATAGCATACGGTAGATATGCTGCATTATAAGCGTGGGTCTCCATTCTTTATTCCTCCTCTGATAAGATCAATGGCATATAATTCGTCAAGAGAGTACCTATGAGAAGTAATCTCTTTGTATTTTTCCCTTGCCATGCGGTCTCTCTCGCAATATCTGGCATAGTATTCACTGCGTTCCACAGGTATTATCTCCCCTTTCGTGATGGACTCAAACGCCCGTGCGCTTTTAAGGACAATCTGCTCCCCCAACTTTCCGAGCATCATGGCCTGCTTGAGGTCTCCGAGAGACAGTGTATTGCTGATGAAGTCCCTTGCATAGGAGAAATAGGAGTCATCCGCCCTGTATCCCTTGATGATGTCATAGCTCTTGTATTCAGGCAGGAATGTTTCCAGGATATATTCTCTCGCTTCATGCGGAAGACCTTCAGCAATGGAGAACTTCCTGTTTTCGAGAAGAATGGCAAGCCAATTCAGTATATTGTACTGAGGCCCGTTGAGATAAAGGACTTTCAGGCTCTCCAGGTTCAGGATATACTGGTTGGCATATCCGTCAGAGTCCTGAGAGCAGGCCCATTCCTTGGCCAGTTCAAGATTTTCTGTACAGTAGAATCCCTGCCCGTAATCGTTGTAGGCCTTCCCCTCTCCGAAAACGGGAGTCACAATATTTGGCGATCCGTGGTAAATTGTAATAGTTTTCATTTCCCAAGGTAACGTTATAACGTCACATCAAAAATAAGGAAATTATTTGATACGGCAATATGGCTATAAATAATTTGCAAATTATGAACACGGGAAGGTCGGAATTATGGATACGCCGCGGGGATTTGCCGCACTGCGTGCGTCACATCCCTTCCCGCTCGCCGCGGGGATTTGCCGCACTGCGTGCGTCACATCCCTCTCCGCTCGCCGCGGGGGCCCTTGCAAAGCTGTGGGAAATCAAGGAGTTGCGCGGCCGGGGCCGCGATTCCGTTTATGCCCAAGGCCTTACAAAAGCAAGCTTTTGACGGCCTTGGACATAAACGGAATCAGCATCGCGTTGCGATGCTGACTCCTTGATTTGGTTCGCTTTGCGGTGAGTGAGGGATTCGAACCCCCGTAGCGATCGCTCGCTAACCTGTTTTCGAGGCAGGCTCCTTCAACCACTCGGACAACTCACCTTCTTGTTCTTCCGGCCGACAAATTTAGCATTAGTTTTTCAGAAAACCTACACATTTTCCTCTTCAAGCGTAAAAGCGGAACTGCCGTCGAAGCAATGGGTGCAGAGACGGCACTTGTCGAGGCCGATAGCCGAGACTATGGACTCGATCTTGCTGTATTTGAGGGAATCCAGGTTGAGACGTGAGGCTATCTCGGAGACCATCCTGTTATATTCAGGAGAATCAGTCTTTGAATATGCAGAAACATTCTTCCCAGAATCGCCCTCGAAGTCCCTGATAATCCTTCTTGTGATGAGGTCGAGCTCGCTCTTGCTGGCTGAGAAATTGATGAAAGGACAGGAATGCAGCAGCGGCGGGCAGGCGATGCGCATATGAACCTCCCTTGCGCCGAGCGAATGCAGAAGCTTGGTGCTGTCTGTAAGCTGCGTACCTCTGACAATGCTGTCGTCGCAGAAGAGAACCCTCTTTCCCTTGAGAATGGCACTGTTCGGGATAAGCTTCATCTTGGCGACAAGGTTGCGGGTTTCCTGATTGATCGGCATGAAGGAGCGCGGCCAGGTCGGAGTGTACTTCGAGAAACCGTTCTTGTAAGGGACATTGTGGCCCTCGGCATAGCCTATTGCCATTCCGATACCGCTGTCAGGGATGCTGCAGGAGCAGTCGACCTCGGTCTTGTCCTCCCGACCCATGATCCGGCCGGTCTCGTTGCGCATCTCCTCGACATTCTTTCCTTCGTAGACGCTTGTCGGGAAACCGTAGTAAATCCAGAGGAAAGAGCAGATCTGCATCTTGGGATTCGGCTTGCGGATGACCTCGTAGCCGTCTGCCTTGATCCTGACGATCTCTCCCGGGCCGATGAACTTGTCGATTTCGTAGCCCAGATTGGCGAATGCTGTGGTCTCGCTGGCAATTGCGTAGGCACCGTCTTTCCGACCGATGGCAAGCGGGGTGCGGCCCCAGGAGTCACGGGCTGCGATGATTCCGTCCTCGGTCAGCAGAAGCATGGTACAGGAGCCTTTGACGGTCCTGTAGACATTCTCGATGCCATCCACGAAATCCTTGCCCTGGATGATCAGAAGGGAGACGAGTTCGGTGGGATTGATCTTCCCGCTGCTGAACTCGCTCAAAGGCAAGTTCTTGGAAAGCAGATCCGCAGAAATCGCATCCTGATTGTTGACCTTGGCGACGGTCACGATCGCGAAACGTCCCAGATGGGAATTCATCAGAAGAGGCTGGGCATCGGTGTCGCTGATCACACCTATTCCGGAATTGCCCCTGAACTTGCAGAGTTCCGGTTCGAACTTGGTCCGGAAATACGAACTCTCAAGACTGTGGATGCTCCTGAAAAAGCCTTCTTCAGTGCTGTAGGTTGCGAGACCTGCCCGGCGCGTGCCGAGATGGGAATGGTAGTCTGTACCGTAGAAAAGGTCTGTTACACAAGGATTTTCCCTGGCAATGGTTCCGAATATTCCGCCCATCGAATAGTGTTTGTCGATTTTCGCATGCGAAGATACATCATTCTTGCAGAAAAACATAAAGACTTGCCGCACTTTTTGATTAAATTCGCAGTCGGAAACATTATTCCGCAGAGAGGATCAGTTTCCGTGAATATGCCGCCGGACGCCGGGGCGCGAACCTTCGCATCAAGGCCGCGGGGACGGTGAGCTACGGCATATTCAGAGAAAGATAACCAATAAACCTTTATAATATGTCATTGATAGATAACATCATCGCGCGTGCAAAATCGAACAGGCAGCGCATTGTGCTTCCGGAGTCTCTCGAGGAGCGTACCATCACCGCAGCCGACAAGGCCCTGGCAGACGAAATCGCCGACATCATCCTCATCGGTGACCGGGGCGAGATCCTTGCCCTGGCAGACAGGCTCGGCCTCAAGAACATCGGAAAGGCAACCATCATCGACCCGAAGACCAGCGAGAAGACCGAGGAATATGCCCAGCTTCTTTTCCAGCTCCGCCAGAAGAAGGGAATGACCATCGAGAAGGCTCATGAACTGGTCATGGACCCTCTCTACTTCGGTTGCCTCATCATCAAGAGCGGAGATGCAGACGGACAGATCAGCGGCGCTCTTTCCACAACCGGTGAGACCCTCCGTCCTGCCCTTCAGATCATCAAGTGCGCTCCAGGCATCACCTGTGTCAGCGGTGCAATGCTCATGATCACCCAGACTCCTGAATTCGGCGACAACGGCGTGCTCGTCATGGGAGACGTGGCTGTTACCCCGATGCCGGATGCCAATCAGCTTGCCCAGATCGCAGTCTGCACGGCACAGACCGCAAAGAGCGTGGCAGGTCTCGACCCTAAGGTAGCCATGCTTTCATTCTCGACAAAGGGCTCGGCAAAGCACGAAGTTGTGGACAAGGTCATCGAGGCCACCAGACTGGCAAAGGAGATGGATCCGGAACTCAAGATCGACGGCGAACTCCAGGCAGATGCAGCCCTCGTGCCTTCAGTCGGCAAGAAGAAGGCTCCGGGCTCCGAGATCGCCGGTGAGGCCAATGTACTCGTCGTGCCTTGCCTCGAGGTCGGCAACATTGCCTACAAGCTTGTGCAGAGGCTCGGAAGGGCAGACGCAATCGGACCTATCCTCCAGGGTATCGCCCGTCCGGTCAACGACCTCAGCCGCGGCTGCTCCGTCGATGACATCTACAAGATGGTGGCCATCACGGCCTGCCAGGCAATGGATGCAAAATAGACAGTGACTGAATATGGCAAACATCGGCAATCCTTTCACACCTTCCGAAAAGAAGGCGGTCCTGTGCGGCTCAGGGGAACTTGGAAAAGAAGTCGCAATCGAACTTGAACGCTACGGTGTCAATGTCGTGGCTGTGGACAAGTATCCAGGAGCACCTGCCATGCAGGTTGCGCAGTCGTCACACGTCCTTTCGATGCTTGACGGGGACGCTCTCGCACAGGTGATCGAAGAGGAGAAACCGGATCTGATCATCCCGGAAGTCGAGGCTATTGCCACTCCGAAACTCATCGAACTCGAGGACAAGGGCTACAAGGTCATCCCGACCGCCCACGCCACCTTCCTCACGATGAACCGTGAAGGAATACGCCGCCTCGCTGCCGAGGAGCTCGGCCTGCCTACTTCCAGATACGAGTTTGCCTCCACGGAGGAGGAATTCGAAGCCGCGGTCGGAAGGATCGGCTGCCCTTGTGTCGTCAAGCCAGTGATGAGTTCTTCCGGACATGGCCAGAGCGTCATCCGTGATGCCTCCCAGATAAAGGAGGCCTGGAAGATTTCCCAGGAGGGCGGCCGTGCCGGAGGCGGCAAGGTCATCGTCGAGGGCTTTGTGGATTTCGACTACGAGATCACCCTTCTCACCGTCCGCCACAGTGCCGGCACAACCTTCCTCAAGCCTATCGGCCATCACCAGGTGGACGGTGACTACCGCGAGTCCTGGCAGCCTCAGGCAATGAGTCCGGAAGCCGAAAAGAAGGCGCAGGAGATTGCAGGAAGCATCACTGCCGCTCTTGGAGGGCACGGAATATTCGGAGTCGAACTCTTCGTCAAGGGAGAGGATGTCATATTCAGTGAAGTTTCTCCGCGCCCGCACGACACCGGAATGGTCACAATGATTTCGCAGGACCTTTCCGAGTTTGCCCTGCACGCGCGCGCCGTCCTCGACCTTCCTGTCCCGGAGGTCCGCTTCTACGGGCCATCCGCCTCGAAGGCAATCGTCGTCGAGGGAAACACTTCCGAATATGAGTTCATCGATGTGGACAAGGTGCTCGAAGAGCCGGGAGTCCAGGTGCGTTTCTTCGGCAAGCCCGAGATTCGCGGACACCGCCGCGTGGGAGTGATCCTGGCGACCGACGAGACAGTCGAAAAGGCGCTCCAGAAGGCCGAGAGGGCATATTCAAAGCTAAAGGTAAAGATACATCAATAGATGAGCGAAACCGCGAAACCGATAGTGCGCATCGAGTCCGGTCTCCCGATGGTCAGGGAATGGCAGCTCGCTGCGCCTGTCGACTTTGTGTTCGGGGCTGGAGAACATATTGCAGTCTTCGGACGGAACGGAGCCGGCAAGACCAAACTCGTCGAAATCATCCTCGGGAGGCATCCCGTCAAGAAGGGAATCATCGAATATGCCTTCCCCTCACCCGTCCGGAAATATGTGAGCGAGAATGTCAAGTATCTGGCATTCAAGGATTGCTACGGTGGAGAAACCGAGCAGAACTACTATCTCCAGCAAAGGTGGAATTCCTGGGATGTGGATGACGAGAGGATTCTGCTGTCCAGCGGGGAGCTTCGCAAGCACAGTCTCTCCAAAGTTCTCGGGACAGAGCCTTGTCTGCTGATTCTGGACAACCCTTTCGTGGGACTGGATGCCGCCTCGCGGCTCGTTCTCAGCGAGCAGCTCAGGGCGATTGTCCAGGGCGGGAAGACTAGCCTGATGCTGGTGCTCTCCAGGGAGGATGAGATCCCTCCTTTCATGACGCATGTTGTCGAAGTGAAGGATGAGGTTGTCCTGCCGAAGAAGAGACTTGCAGACTGGCTTGCAGAACGGAATTCAGAGGAGGCCAGCCGCAAAGGGATGGCTTGCGGTCCGGGACAGGATTGCAGTTTTGGACAGGATTACAGTTCAGGGCAGGATTGCAGTTTTGGACAGGATTACAGTTCAGGACAGGATTACAGTTCGGGACAGGATTCCGGTCCGGGACAGGCCATCAGCACCGGGGACGCACACTGCAACGCGGACTCCCCTACTTTGGAAAACGGGCCCTCCGCCCGGCGAGCTGCAGACGATCCGGCTTCCTCCACCGAGATTGTCCGCCTCAACAAAGTGACAATCAGGTACGGCGAAAGGACCATCCTCAAGGATCTGGACTGGGTGGTCAGGAAAGGGGAACACTGGTCCCTGACCGGTCCCAACGGTTCCGGCAAGTCCACCCTGCTTGGCCTTGTCTGCGCCGACAATCCACAGAGCTACGCCTGCGACATCTCCCTTTTCGGAAGAAAGAGAGGCAGCGGAGAAAGCATCTGGGACATCAAGAAACACATCGGCTACGTCAGTCCGGAACTGCATCGGAGTTTCAAACGGGACATCACAGCTGAAAGAATCGTGGCAAACGGACTCAGAGACTTCCACGGTCTGTTCACCAAGGCCAACGAAGAAGAGATCCGGACAGCAAGGAAATGCCTGGAACGGTTCGGAGCCGGCCATCTCGCCGGAACATCCTTCCTCAACATGTCCAGCGGAGAACAGCGGATCGTCCTGCTTGCCAGAGCTTTCGTGAAGAATGCGGACCTGCTGATCCTGGACGAGCCCTTCCACGGACTTGACGACGAGAATGTCCGGATGGTCAGGGGCATAATAGAAGAGTATTGCCAGAATCCCGACAATACTCTCCTGATGGTGACTCACAGGATGGAAGAGCTTCCTTCCTGCATCGACCACAATCTCACTCTGAAAGTCAATCGTTAGAGGCCTCTGTCCTGAGGGTGCAGACAGCTTTCCTGACTCCCTTGGCCTCGACCTCGACAACAATCTCGCCCGGAGTGTCTCCACTCTGGACAATTGCCGTCAGCTGACCGCTGAAAAGATGCATCCGAGGCTGCTGGAACGGTTCCAGACAGGTAGGGTCACCGTTTGCTACAGCCTTGAACGAGCCGGCTCCGCTGACCTTTATCTTCACCAGACGGCTGTCCACCGGCACAGGATTGCCTTCCTTGTCCACAAGGCTCACATTGACAAAGGCGAGATCCTCCCCATCGGAGCGGAGCACTGTCCTGTCCGGGCAAAGCTTGAGGGCGGCAGCCCTTCCGGCAGTACGGACGGTCTTCTCGGCAGCGACATTGCCCTGGGCATCATAGGCCACGACCCTCAGTTCACCTGGCTCGTAGACAACATCCTTCCACATCAGGCGGAAACGCTCCATTGCCTTTTCCCCGAGACAAGGAGTGACTCCGTCGGCCTTGGCAAAGGTCCGGACGCCCTGGGAAACACCGTTCACGAACAATTCGGCAGAAGGATAGGAGGTGTACACGAACACAGGAGTCACCTCTCCCTCACGGCCCTTCCAGTTCCAATGCGGAAGGATGTGAAGGGTCGGTTCATTGTCGTTCCAACGGCTCCTGTAGAGATAGAACCTGTCTTTCGGGATATATGCAAGGTCGACGATTCCGAACACCGAGGAATGGTTCGGCCAGGCATCGGTGTCGTAAGGAGAAGGCTCTCCCAGGTAGTCGAAACCGGTCCAGACAAACTGGCCGAGACACCATTCATAGTCCTCATCCGCAGCCAGGTCCTCATCCGGGATATTCGACCACTCGCAATGGCCTGTGTCGTAGGAGCAGGACTGGTGGTCGGCATCGACCTGGTCCGGACCTACCGAGACCGGGAAGTGATAGACGCCGCGGGAGCTGACCGTGGAGGCCGTCTCGCTTCCGAGGATTATTCTCTGAGGCAGGACATCAAAGGCCTGGCCGTAGCGATGTACCTTGTAGTTGAAGCCTGCGACGTCGAGCTGTGCAGCGAAACCGTTGCCAAGCACCGAATCGAACTGATCCATTCCGCAGGTCACAGGCCTTGACGGATCCTCGGCATGGTAGAGGTTCTGAAGCCATCCGGCCACTGCGACACCCTCCTGAGAATGCTGTGAAGGCACTTCGTTGCCTATGCTCCACATGACGATGGATGGATAGTTGCGGAAATGGTGTATCATGTTCATCATGTCCCTCTCTGCCCAGACAATCCCGTTGCCGCTGTCTTCGTTGAACCAGCGATGGTAGCCGTTGGCGCATTTGGCGATGTCCCATTCGTCGAAATTCTCGGCCATGACCATGAAGCCCATCTCGTCGCAAAGTTCGACAAGTTCCTCGGCCGGCATGTTGTGCGAGGTGCGGATGGCATCGCAGCCCATGTCCTTCAGGATTGTCAGCTGGCGTCTGATAGCGGCCTTGTTTACAGCGGCCCCGAGAGGACCGAGGTCATGATGCAGGCAGACCCCGCGGAACTTTCTCGGCTTCCCGTTGAGGAAGAAACCCTTGTCCGGCCTGAGTTCAACGGTTCTGATGCCGAAGCGGGTCGTGACTGCGTCCTGCAGGACATCACCGTCCACTCTGATGGTACTGAAATGCTTGTAGTGGCCGTCCGCCCAGTCGGTGTCGATCCTTCCGCCGGTAAGCACCTCAGTCAGTGCGGTATAAAGTACAGGGGTCTCCGGCGACCAGAGTTCCGGCGACATCACCTTCATCTTCTGGATGATTTCCCCGTCCAGCACCTTGCGGGTGTCAGTCTGCTCGGCCACCTTGTTTCCAGCGGCATCGAATATGCTGGTACGCAGGGTGACTGCTTCCTCACGGTCAAGTCCGTCGACTGTGGTACGGATCGTGACGTCGGCATATTCATCGCAGATAAACGGAGTCGAAATGTATGTCCCCCAGACAGGTACGCCTATCTTCGGAATCGTTATGTGCCTGACCTTGCGGTAGAGACCCGCTCCGGGATACCAGCGGGAAGACTGCGGACGGTTTTCCAGGAGGACTTCGAGAAGGTTGTCTCCTTCCTCGAGGGCGGAGGTCACATCGCACCAGAAGGAGTTGTAGCCGTAGGGCCAGAAGCAGACCTGCACGCCATTGACGAAGACGCGGGCTTCGCTCATCGCTCCGTCGAATAAAAGAATATGCCGTCTTCCGTCAAGGGTGCTCCCTTCGATCGGGAGAGTATGGCGGTAGGCGCCTTTCCCGATGTACGGAAGACCGCCGGTCCGTCCTGTCTTCTCTGTTGCGTTTGTCTCGCCGTTCTGGACGACAGCTACGGTCTGAAGGTCATTGGCACGGTCGAAAGGACCGGCAATGGCCCAGTCGTGAGGGACTGTGACTTTTTCCCAACCCTGCAGGGCTGCCGTGTCGTGGTCATTGCGGAACTCCCATTCCCTGAGCAGACTCTCGCTGCGGACTCCCTGCGCCTGGATATTCAAGACCGTGCAAAGGGATAAGAGCATTATGGCTGAAATTCTCATATTGATGTCTGGTTATCAGTTGGTTGATATGTGGTCAGTGTGTCGTGTCCGGTATTTCGCGCCTGCCGGCTTCTCCGGTGCCCGGATCCTCAGTCATCCCTGCGAGCCGCCTCCGCCGCTCCGGCTATCGGTCGCCCCGGCGAGCTGACAAACGGGCTATTTGTCGCTCCGGCGAGCTGACAAACGGGCTATTTGTCGCTCCGGCCAGTCAGTTCTTCGAGTTTGGAGACCATCTTCTCTGTCACGACGGTCCCGAGTGCCACCTTGCCCTTCCGGTCGATGACATAGAGGGTCGGAATCCATTTGATCCTGTAGAGAGGCGATATGTCGGTCTGCTTCCACTTCTTCAGCTCGGAAACCTGATGGTAACCCAGACCGTAGTCTTTGATGGCTCCGGTCCATTTGTCCTTGTTGTCATCGAATGAAACACCGATGAAGACGACACCCTCCTTGCCGTACTTCTCGTAGGCCTCTTCAATTGCCGGAAGCTCCTTCCTGCAGTCCGGACACCAGGACGCCCAGAAGTCAAGAACCACGATCTTACCCTTGAACTGACTGAGTGTCAACTCCTTGCCTTCCGGTGTAAGAAGGGTAAAGTCAGGAGCCTTCGTGCCAGGTTTCAAAAGGTCGGCGGCATATTCAATGTCAGGATCCACGCCCGATTGCGGTTCCTGCGCTCTTGTGCCAAGGCTGAATGCGAGGGACAGAGCTATCAGAGCAAGAGTTCTTTTCATAACATCAGTATTTGTGAATATCTTGATTCTCAATTTATTAACCAGGGCAACAGGCCATCCAGCTACTCGCCTTCGACTTTGCACTCCGAGAAAGCGAATTCGGTCCTTGCCTTTTCCTCAGGATAGCAGAAGAAAGTCAGGTCGGCTTCCGTGTGAACTTCGCCGTTGACCCTGAGTTCGGCCTTCAGGATGGCGAAGGAATGCTTCATTTCAACAATCCTGCATCTGACCTCAATCGGCATCGTGCCCCAGGAAGGAACAGGTTTGCGGTACTTGAGATTCAGCCTTGTCGTCACACCGCTTGTCTGCAGCTTCCTCAGGACTGTCCAGCCGGCGGTTTCGTCAATGATAGTCGCCTGTATGCCGCCGTGAATCACTCCTTTCCAGCCTTCATAGTCTCTGGAAGGGATCCAGCGGGTCACGACATCGTCGCCGTCTTCGTAGAATGACAGGTGCAGGCCTTTGGGGTTGGTCGGCGAGCACATGAAACAGTTGTATTCTTCTTTCCCCAATTCAGTCCACGGGTTGATGATTTTTTTCCAATCTGGCATTTCCTTGTCAATTGATGTTGTTCCGCAATCGCAAAACCGATATGTTGTCTTTGCATATGATCCGCAATCGCAAAACCGATATGTATTATTTATTCAAATGATCCGATATCACGAAACCGGACCCGCAATATCTTCAAACAGCCTGCATCATCTCTGATGCAAGTGTTTTTCATAGCAAATATAACAATCTTAGAAATATCTGACTCCAACTTTTTCGGACTAGCGGCTAAACTTTCATGGAAATATCTTATCTTGTAAAGACTAATACTAAAGTTTCGCAAGTGCGAAACAACCTTATCTGGAGGCCGATAGGCCGATAGGTAAGTCCCTTTCCCGGGGTCGAGAGCGGAAAGGAAATAGTCCAGTGGACTATTTCAGCGAACAGCCCGGAGGGACGGCCAGGGATTTAGGGATAGGGTAGCGTGGACAATGAACATGACGGGAGCGAAAGTTCGCGTATGGTGGAAAGTCCACTGAATGATAAGTACTTGCAACTTGCGAAACTTGACCAATACCAAATTCGAAACACACATGGACAGAAGAGATTTTTTGAAGAAAAGTGCCGTTCTGACGGCAGCTGCCACCGTTCCGGGAATGGCATTCGCCGGAGAACGTCAGCATATTCAGGGAAACGGAACCTCCCAGGAAGGTCAGCATATTCATGGAAACAACACTGCCGGAGAAGCTTCGGAAGGAGATGGGACTGAGCGGAAGCTGATCGACACTCCGCCGATGCTTCAGAACTATGCGGCCACCTCCATGGGCATCGCCTTCGGAGTCAGTTCGATGGCGAACGGATATGTGGAATATTCGGAAACTCCTGATTTTCAAGATGCCGTACGTGTCAAGTGCGGGGGCTACAGGGTTACCGGGATGAACAAGGATGTCATGCAGGTTCGTCTGACCGGGCTGAAACCGGCCACAAGGTACTACTACAGGATCGGCGCAGACAGAATCCAGTACAACCATGGTTACAGCATGCACATCACCGGCAATGAGAACGATCCTCAAACCTACAGCTTCGTGACGGCCGGACGGAAGGCAGACTCTCACTTCTGCGTGATCAATGACACCCACGGAGTCAACGATGCATTCGCTCCGGTGGTGGAGAAACTGAACGGAATCAAACCGTCCTGTGTCATCTGGAACGGGGATGTCTACGACAGATGCGAGGACATATCCACGCAGAAGACAGTTTTCATGAACTCGCCTCTGAGCGCAGGAGGGGTCGCTTCCTCGGTTCCGCTGCTGTTCTGCCCCGGCAACCACGACTCCAGAGGACTTGCGAACAGGCATCTGGAGAATGTCTGGATGTTCCGCCAGCCGGAGGAGAGACTGGCCAGGGACTGGGATCTCGGACGCAATTTCGCAGTCAGGATGGGTGATGTCGCCCTCATCGGTCTGGACACGGCGGAGGACAAGCTGGATGAGAATCCGCTGTTCGCCGGTCTTTTCAACAGCGGAGCCTACAGGGAGGCCCAGGCACAGTGGCTCAGGGATGCCCTGAAGCGCAAGGACATCGCCTCGGCTCCTTTCCTTGTGGCATTCTGTCATATTCCGATCTTCTGCTCTGACCCTACGGAGAATCCAGGGGACGTTCATCCGAACGATTCGGACCCTTCGAAATATTCGACTGACTTTGCTTCCTGGCAGCGGACCTGCCACGATCTCTGGGGACCGCTCCTTCACAAGGCAGGCTGCAATCTGGTGATAGCCGCACACACCCACTGCTATCGTTACGACGAGCCGGCTCCGGACCGTTGCTGGGCTCAGATGGTGGGCGGAGGTCCGAACCTCAGCGGAGGTAAATCCTTCCCGACAGTGATCGAGGGCAAGGTGGTCGGCCGCAGGCTCATCGTCACGGCGCACAATGTCGCAGACGGCACAGTCGCCGGTGAATATGCCTTCCGCCCGCGTTAGTCTTCCAAATATGCCTTCTGCCCGCGTTAGTCTTCCAAAAGCCACCGAATCAAGATTCGCCGCCTCCCGGGTTGAATATGAAAACACAATATGAGAATACAGCTATTCTTTTGATAATCAAAGGAGGTGGCGGTAGGGTAAGTTTGGATGGCGTGACCGCCCGTGGCCTCGTGAACGGAAGGGACCATCGGATATAAGTTATCGCGTGGCGAAGCGTTCTTCTGACCGGTCTCTTTCCGATGCTCTAGTCAGTCTTCCGGCACCGGCTCGTGACATTCACCGAGCAAGCTCACCATGCCTACAGACCCCTCAGAGGCAGATTGCCTTGCGCGGTGAAGGCATTTGGGCCTCACCGAGGAAGTGAATATGCCCTACACCTACCTGGAACGGCTTTCGGCTTGCTCGGTGTTTTGCTCAAGGGACAGCTCGGCGACCGACACAGGCTTCCACCACCAAGAACAGTCCCGCATCCGGTCTCAAACTGTCTTCAGATTGATCTTCGGGAGTGCTTCGACACGGCACCCCAGCCCACAGGTACCTCAGTGGCATCCTCGCGTGGCAAAGTGCTCTTCTGACCGGTCTTCGGCAGGGCGACCCTGCCTACAGGTGCCTCAGTGGCATCCCCGCGTGGCAAAGCGCTCTTCTGACCGGTCTTCGACACGACGACCCTGCCTACAGGTGCCTCGGTGGCAGCCTCGCGTGGCGAAGGGGGCTTCTGGCCGGTCTTCGGCACGGCCACCCTGTCTACAGGGGCCTCGGTGCCATCCTCGCGTGGCAAAGCGCTCCTCTGACCGGTCTTCGGCACGGCCACCCTGCCTACAGGTACCTCAGGGACATCCTAGCGTGTCGAAATGGTCTTGTATCGGACCTTCGGCACAGCGACCCTGCCCACAGATACCTCAGTGGCATCCTCGCGTGGCGAAGGGGGCTTCTGGCCGGTCTTCGGCACGGCGACCCTGCCCACAGGTACCTCAGTGGCATCCTCGCGTGGCAAAGTGCTCTTCTGACCGGTCTTCGGCACGGCGATCCTGCCTACAGATGCCTCGGTGGCATCCCAGTGTAGCAAGCCGGTCTTCTGACCTGTCTCGATCCGGTCATTTATCGATGATTATGCCGGTCTTCGGCACGGCGACCCTGCCTACAGGGGCCTCGGTGGCAGCCTCGCGGAGCCACTGTGAGTTGGTGTTTCGGATAGTAGCCGAATTGGGCTTCGTGAAATTCACCTGGCACGAGCCATTATTGATTATCAAGTAGTTAGCTACCCAAAAGGTGCCAGGTGAACACAATTTAATGCCACCTGGCACCGGGATGTGCCCTACAGGTACCTGTAATGAAGATTGGCGTGCCAGGTGAATTTCATGAAGATCGATGACATCGGCACCCGGAAGGACATCCCTGAATACACCCTTCATAGGGCACCAGAAGGACACACAAGTGATGCTCCCGGAAAGTCACCCTGCTGAGTTGGAAGTATCTTGACGAGTGCCGAGCTCACGACAGTGGCAATAGCACACAACATGAAGAAGATGATATCAGTGATGCATGCGGAACGAGCGAAGGCTGTCGCCTCCGAGGGACGTGCCACCCGCGGCACGGAAGCGGGTGCCGACATCAGCGGCTGGCGGCAGCCAGACGTGATGGAGGCAGGGTCAGTCTCAGCCATCTGCGAAGAAAGCAACCGATAATCACTTATCAGTCGCATTCTTTCTTTTCACTCCTGCACCTCCGTTGCAAATCAGCAGTCCCACTTGCAGGCCCCTCTCCGAATCATCCGCTGTTCGCATGGAAGCCACCCGAGACGAACATATTCCGCATGGGAACCGGTGTAACCATATATAAAGAGACTGACTAATCAGTCATATTGACTTTTTAGTCAGCCTTCTTCTATGTTTCCGGAGATCCGGGCTATCGATAGCTTATGCGCTCCGGTCTATTCGGAATAGTTGTAAGTCTGGATCTCGACAGGTCCGAGAAGGCCGGAAGGCTGGAGCTCGGAGTCCTTGTTCAGATAGGTGGAAGTCTGGAAGGTGAAGCGCTCTGCTTCAGGGACTGCTTCCTTTTCGCCGATCAGTCTGTTGCGCCAGCAGTTGACCACCTCGATCTCGACGGTGTTGGTGCCCTTCTTGAGGAACTTGGTGATGTTGAGCCTATAAGGGGCTGTCCAGACGCCACCGGCATATTCGCCGTTCACCTTGACCTTGGCCATGACCATCACCTTTCCGAGGTCGATGTAAACCTCCTCGGCAGGGAGTTTCTTCAGCTTGAAGCTGTTCGAATATGTCGCATTGCCGGAGAAGTACTTGATCTTGTAGTCATCGCTGGTGGACCAGTCGTACAGAGTATTGAAGACGACCGGAGTCTCGTGACCGCCTCTGCCGGCCTCGAAAGCGACGGTCCAAGGAGTGTCGATGGTCTGGAGGACCTTCTTCTCCGGATAGTTGCAACCGTGGGACGATGCCTTGTCGGTAGCCTTCCTGAAGACGATGAACGAGCTCTCGTAAGGTTCGAGGAACATAGGAATCTTCATGGTGCCGGTCAGAGTCCTGTACTCGGTCAGGTCACGGACATCCTGAGTCAGAGGGTTCCAGAGCTCAGGAGTCTTGCCGGTAACCCTGAATATGCCGTCGAAGGAGATCGGCTTGTCACCCTGGTTCGAGACAAAGTAGTACTCGCCGTCGGCAAGTCTGAGGTGGATGAACTGGAGAGGAAGCTGGGAATCGTCCGCAACGAAGTCAGGAACGATGCCGAGATCGCTGAAGATCTGCTCGAGGGATGCGTCCTTGTAGATCCTGCCTTTGCCGTATCTGACTGAACGTGAGAATGGATCGATGTCGTCCTTCCACATTCTCGATGCCACGGTCCTGACGATTTCATCGCACTCAGGATAGCCCTTCATGCTAGGAGACTTCTTCGGAGCCGGACCGAGAATCACGAGACCGTCGGAGACGAGCTTCTCAAGTTTGGTGATCAGCTCAGGACGCATGGTTGTGATCTTCGGGAGTACGAGCACGCTGTACTGCATTCCGCTTTCAAGAGTCAGCTTGCCGTCCTTCACCTCAGCCTTCAGGATCACATCGCTGTTGATGTAGTCGTAGGAATATCCCTTTGGAATCTCAGGGTCTCTGGTACCGGTCATCTTAGGGCAGTCATCACCGAGGTAGTAAGCCACATCGGCGACATAGCGGCCCTGCTGGAGCATGTAGTTGCAACGCTTGATGTAGTTGTTGAACACATCGAGCTGCGAGAACCAGGTGTTCTTGCGGTTGAACTCATTGCCGAACCAGGCATTGTGTCCCGGAAGCCTGTCGTCCGGCTGCTGGATATAGAGATGGTAGAGGGAAGCGTTGATTCCTTCAGTGAAGAAACGGTCGCCGCGCTGTTTCATCTGTCCTGGATACTGAGTGAAGTCAGGGCCGCCACAGGTGAAGCTCTCTGCCCAGACCATCTTTTTGCCGTAGATGTGGCCGCAGGATGAAGCGATCCTGTTCTCGATGTCGCCCAGGTCGCCGAAGCTCCAGAACTCGCCGGCAATCTCATCGGACTGTGAACCGTACTGGAGGAAGTCTCCAGGGAAGCCCCAGTGGCCGTAATTCTCAAGCCATGTGGTAAGACCGTTGGCATTGGCAACCTCACGGAGCCCACCAACATAATTGTAGGAAACCTCGTCGGCAATGAGCCTGCGAAGATCCCAGAGGAAACGGTCGGACATGTCCTCGCTGCCCACAACGACACCGCTCATCACAGGGATGAAAGGAACAGGGTCATAGCCGTAAGCTGCCTTGAAGTCCTCGATCATGTTGTCGGTCCAGTTCTGACCGCCGGTTTCGTAGCTGTCCTCGACACAGACCTTGAATGTCTTGCGGTCCTCGGCAGGGATTCTCCTGAGGATCTCTCCAAGATAGTTGTCGAAGTGTGTGCGGATGTGCTTCTTGCTCATCTTGTCGGTCTCCAGGCCGGTGCCCTCGACAGGAGCAGGCGAACAGACGGCTCCGGTCGGAAGCATGGCAGTATTCATCACGACCCACTCCCCTGCCGGAACATCCCAGACGAGGGTGCCGTCTTCGGCGACATATTCAGTGATGTCCATGACCTGCGAAGCGCAGATTCCTGAATATTCAGGCTGCTCCCTCCACATGTAGGCGCCCCACATCGGATGAGGGGTCTGCCACATCTTGGCAAGGGACTTCTCAGGATACCTTTCGACGACAGGCTGGTCGGAAAGGACGATGCTGCTGACGACTCCAGGCTTGACCTTGAGTTCGAACTCATCCGAAACGGTCTCGGGAATGGAGATGACAATCGGAGCGAAAGGATCGAAGCCTACGTTGGTCGCGCTGTTGCTCCTGTCGATGAAGAACTCCTCGACGAGAACCTTCTTGCCGTCAACCTTGGCATAAAGGGCAGCCGGGCTCGTAACGACCTTCTCGACAGGTTTGACAAGGATCGAACGGATGGTCGATTCCCTGTCAGCCTTGAGGGTGAAAGTACCGTCAGCGGCCTCGGAGGCTGCGAATTCCACGGAAGCAGTCCTGAGAGGGAATGCCAGCACCTTGACAGGCTGTGCATCCTCGCCGACCAGAGGCAGTCTGCCGCTGAACTTTGCAGGACCGGTCAGAGTGTCCTTTGCATAGCCAAGATATCTCATTGCCTGTTCAGGCTCGACCCACGGGCCGCCGCTCTGGCTCCAGCCCGGACTGTTGAACATACCGATTTCGATTCCGAGTTCTCCTGCGGTCTTGAACATTGTGTGAAGGATATCCCACCACTCGTCAGTGAACAGTCTGACAGGACCCTGCGGAACACCCTGCTCCTCGCCGATCATGCCGATAAAAGCCCTGTTGATGCCGACTTCCTTCATTGCCTGAAGGTCTTTCACCACGCCGTCCTTCGACATGTTGCCGGCCACCCAGTACCAGTAGACACCGAGCTTCTGGTTCTCAGGAGTGTTTCTGAAGTTCTTCTCAATAGTGCCGATACTGTCCTGGGCCCAGGCCTGGCAACCCAGAAGCAGCAGGATGGCTGCAAGCCATCTGAAATTTTTGCGCATATGAATTAAGGTTTATTGTGATTGATTATTGGTCTACAGTGGGTCATGCGGGAAAAATACTGCAATTTTTGTACCTTGACAAGAGGGACTGCATATTCAAGGAACGCGAGAATCATTCCTCGGGAATCAGAATGGTGTAGGTCCTCTGAGCCTTGTTGACAAGCTTGTTGTCCCGAAGCCAGAGATTGGCCTCCTTCAGCCTCTTGTAGCTGGTGCCATGGGCGATTGCGAAATCCACCAGGCTGGGAATGCCTTCCGCAAGGGTGAGCCTCTCCTTCACCTTCAGGGAAGGATAGTAATCGGCAGGAGAGATCGTGAAGCCGAAAGAAGAGGGGTTCTCGAAGAACATCTTCGCAACCAGCACGCGGTACATGTAGCGCGATGTCTCCTCGACCATCCAGAGATCCATCGCGTCGTCCTGCTTCTGGTCGCTGAGTTTCTTCGCAAGCCCGGCCATGCCTCCATTGTAGCCGGCGGCCACATTCATCCAGGAGCCGAACTTCGAATATGCCGTCTTCAGATAGGCGCAGGCTGCCTCTGTGGCTTTCTCGATGTTGTAGCGCTCATCCACCTCCTCATCTATGACAAGGCCATATTCCCTGCCGGAAGCCTTCATGAACTGCCACAGGCCAGCTGCCCCGGCAGGAGAAAGAGCCCTTGGGTCCAGATTGCTCTCGATCGCCATGAGATACTTCAGATCCTCCGGAATGCCGTGAAGCTGGAGAATCGGGACGATCTGCTCGAAAATGCGGCGCGAGCGCTTCAGCATCAGGAGGGAGGCGGAATGTGAATATGTAAACGCAATGAGTTCCCTGTCAAGCCGTTCCCGGATGTCCGGACGGGTAAGCCGCACAGTGTCACCGGCAAAGACAATCATCCTCGGAACCGCAGGCGGGGTTCCGGGAGTCTGCTCGAGACTGTAGACAGATTGGGAATGGGCAGTGCACAGACAGCACAGCAGCAAAAGGAAACTGACAGCGAATCTTCTCATAATCCGACAGGTTTATTTGTGGCTTTTTTTGATCACTTAACAAATATACTCGTTTCGGACAGTATTTGAAAGAGCTCTCGGGAAAGATTGCAGGGTCAGCGCCGACGCAATCCGCCTGTTAAGAAAATTTAAGTTTCGCAAGTGCGAAACAACCTTATCTGGAGGCCGATAGGCCGATAGGTAAGTCCCTTTCCCGGGGAAAGGGATTTAGGGATAGGGTAGCGTGGCATTGTGAAAGCAAGATTAAGTGTCGGCAGACTCGCCGAAGTGTCATGAAAGAAGCCGGGCTGATGTCCCGTACGTGTGAAACAGGAATCGGTGCAAGGCAACTGCGGGTAGTTGAAGTTTTCCAAGTTCAGGTTGTCAGGCCTGCCTTTTGGCCTGAACAAAATTACGTTGGCGGAAGTCTATGACAATGAATGTGGGACGAATAACGGTAAAGTGTTTTTCTTTTTTTATGGATTGCTGTTAATTTTTTGGATGACAAGTTGTATATTTGCCCCTCAAAGTATTCTGAAGGCGTGATCAGAAGTGGTCAATGGTCCGTTCAGCAGATAGATTTTTGTTTTTTATGAGCTTCGTCCGCAAATTCATCATGATGTTCAGAGGCAGTGAGAATGTCTTTGTCCCGATCCTGGCCAAACAGACCGGTTTCCTCTGCCAGACATCCGCCATGCTCCTCGGGATGTTCGAAGACACGGAAACCTCTTCCTGGAGCCGTGTCGAGCATGAGATCAAATCCTGCGAAGTGCAGGGAGACGCTCTCCTCACCGAGTTTTTCGAAATGCTCTCGGAGACCTGGCTTATCCAGATCAACAAACTGGATCTCCAGGCTGTTGCGATGGCGATGGACGATTGCCTGGACGTCATCAAGGACACTTCGAAGGCGATTCTCATCTATGCTCCTGCAAAGCTCGATTCAAGGCTGAAGGAAATCGCCCAGATGGCTGCCGACCAGTCCTGCGCCATCCGCGAGATGATTCCGCTGCTTGCGGACGTCAAGAAGAACGTCTATGCCATCAACCACTGCTGCGACCGGGTGACCGAACTCGAGCATGCCGCAGACGACGCCTACGAAGAATACATCGGTTCGATCTTCCACGAGATGGAGGATTTCCGCGAGCTGGTCAAGTGCAAAGGTCTTGCAGAAATGCTTGAGAATGAGACCGATGCCTTCAAGAGAATCTCCGACAATGTCAGAAAACTCCTTCTGAACCACATTTCAGTCTGACCCGGGCATCGAGGCGGGCAGAAGCAAAGCCCGAGGCGAAAGGGCTAGAGTTCGAAGCGGCAAGGATCAGGAAATCTTCGCTCGAATGCGGCCAGAAGCCGGCTACGGTAGGACTGGTACTTGCTGTCCGGGATTTTCACATCATTGATGCACACTATCTTGCAGGTCGGAGAATCGATGAACTTCTCCATCTGCCCGATTCCGGCGACCGCCAGTGAAAAGTGCTTGTTGGAAATCTTCCTGCAGGCAGCCTTCCCCTTCAGATAAATGTAGTCGGAGAAGATGTACTGGTTGTAGTTGCAGTTTTCCCTCAACGGGGTGACCGACGAGAGCAGTTCTTTCTCTCTCGATGAATACAGTTCCTCACAGAGACTCCTGAGCATCGGCGCCACCGTGTGCTGCGGGCGGAGGTAATATGCAGGAGGCACTAACCCGGCCACCTCGCAGGCGAAAAGGAAGGAGCGTTTCACGACGAATCTGAAATCATTGCCGAGAGTCAGCCAATGCCTGGACATGTGGTGGCATGGCCTGCCCCCGATGAAAAAATCCTCTTCGCGGCAAGGAAGCATCGGGAAAAAGTCATCATTGAAGTACAGGAACTCCTCGTCCAGGCCTTCGATCCGGTGAAGGAACATCTCGATTGCCTGGGAGTTGAAGACCGGCAGCAATTCCGAAGGTATGATGTCCGAGTGACGGACAATCCGCAGCTGCTCACGATCGACCCACGATGGGACCTGGGTGTCTCCCGAGACCACGAGATAGACATTGCGGACGAACGGCATATTCACACAAATGCCGCGAAGCAGATACTTCAGCGTGCCCCAGTCGCGGAAACGTTTCTCCAGGAAAGTCTCCATCCCGACGCATTTTGAATATTCCGACTGCCAGACGGGGTCCAGACCGTTGACGTAAGTGATTACTGCATCCATATTTCAAATTGTTGTGCCGGTCTTTCCCGGACTGTCGTCAGGGTTGTTGCCGGTGTCGTTTTCAGTGCCATTCCAGAAGTCATTGCCGGTGTCGTTTTCAGTGCCATTCCAGAAGTCATTGCCGGTGTCGTTTTCAGTGCCATTCCAGAAGTCATTGCCGGTGTCGTTTTCAGCGCTGCTGCTTCCCCGGGACTCCGCCTTCGGGCTCAGATCCGGGAGAGAGTTTCCTGAGATAATCGGCCGTGTGGGTATGTCCATTGGCCACAAGGTCCTCCGGAGTGCCTTCGAAGACCACCTCTCCCCCATTGTCTCCGGCTTCGGGGCCGATGTCGATGACCCAGTCCGCCGCACGGATGACATCCAGGTTATGTTCCACGACGATCACGGTGTTGCCACCGGCCAGGAGGGCGTCGAAAGCCTTCAGGAGTTTCTCCACATCGTGGAAATGAAGACCGGTCGTCGGTTCGTCGAAGATGAACATTATCCTTTCCTTGCGCGACTCCTGGGCGTTGCGGTTGAGCGACAGGAAATAGGCGAGCTTGATTCTCTGGCTCTCTCCGCCGGAAAGGGTGGAGGAACTCTGACCAAGCTTGATGTACGAAAGGCCGACATCCACGAGCGGCTGAAGCTTGTCGGCAATCTGTTTCGACAGTTCCTCGCTCTGGGAGCCGAAGAAATCGATCGCTTCGGCAACCGACATATTCAGGATGTCATCGATGTTTTTTCCCTTGTATCTGACTTCCAGGATGTCAGGCTTGAAACGCTTTCCTCCGCAGGATTCGCAGACCATAGTGACATCGGCCATGAACTGCATCGGAATCCTGACGAAACCGTCTCCCTGGCACTCCGGGCAACGTCCGCCTTCCTGGTTGAAGGAGAAGAAGGAAGGTGTGTAGCCGTTGATCCTGGCATATTGCTGGTCTGCCAGGAGCTTGCGGATGTCGTCGTACACTTTCAGGTAGGTCACGGCATTGGAGCGGCTGTTCTTCCCTATCGGATTCTGGTCGACATATTCGATCCTGGTGATCCTGTCGAGATTGCCCGCCAGACCCTTGAAGGTACCCGGAAGCTCCCCCGTCTGATTGATCTTCCGATACAGCGCCGGGTAAAGGATGTCTCCGACAAGGGAAGACTTTCCCGATCCGCTGACTCCGCAGACAGCTGTCATCACGCCCAGCGGGAAACGTACGTCCATCCCCTTCAGATTGTGTTCCATGGCACCTTTGACGGTGATTGAATATGTCCATGTCCTCTTCTGCCTGGTGTACCGGGACCTGTTGCCGAGAACATACTGGAGGGTCAGGGAGGAAGCGATGGCTTTTTCGGGAACATGGCCCGAGAGGTTGCCCATGAAAACCACCTCACCTCCGGCGCTGCCCGCCAGCGGTCCCATGTCGATCAGCAGGTCGGCGGCCTTGATTATCTCCTCGTCATGCTCGACCACCACCACGGTGTTGCCGATGTCTCTCAATCGCTTCAGGACATCTATCAGTCTGGCTGTGTCACGGGGGTGCAGGCCGATGCTCGGCTCGTCGAGGATGTACATCGAGCCTACCAGGGAACTGCCCAGGGCCTTCACCAGATTGATTCTCTGGCTTTCTCCGCCGGAAAGGGTGTTGCAGGCGCGGTCCATCGTCAGGTAGGAAAGTCCCACATCCCTGATGCAGCGGAGGCGCAGCATGATCTCATCGATTGCCTTCTTCGCAACCGCAGTTTCATATTCAGTCAGGCTCAGATTCTCGAAGAAGCCGATGAGGCTGTCGACATTCATGGACAGCAGTTCCGCGATGTTCTTCCCGCCGATCTTCACGTACAGGGCTTCCTCGCGGAGCCTGGTCCCGTGACAGGAGTGGCAGGTTGTGCGCCCGGAGAACCGCGTGAGCATGTATTTGTACTGGATCTTGTACCTGTTGGCCTCAACCCAGCTGAAGAATTCATTGATGCCGACAAAGGTGTCCGGGTCTCCTTCCACGCTGTGAGTGTCCCAGATGAGGTCCCTCACTTCCTTCGAGAGCCTGGCATAGGGTTCGAAGATCGGAATCCCATAGTGCGGAGCGGCCTTCACAAGCTGGTCCCTGAACCATCCCATCTTGTCTCCCCTCCAGCAGGCGATCGCCCCGTCGTAGATGCTCTTGGTCTTGTCCGGCACGACAAGGTCCTCGCTTACTCCGATGATCTTTCCAAGCCCGCCGCAGACCGGGCAGGCGCCGAGAGGGCTGTTGAACGAAAAGAGGTACTCGTCAGGCTCGCGGAAGGTTATCCCGTCCAGTTCGAAGCGGTCCGAATATTCCTCGGCCACACCTTCCTTCCAGAGGACCATCTTGCCCCCGCCCTCGCGGAAGGCACTGTTCACGGATGAATACAATCGTGTCCGCAAGTCCTCCCACTCATTCTGCGGCCATGGCTTCCCGTCCTGTGAATATGGCATCCCGTCGCGGAAGAGGGGCAGCTTCAGCCTGTCGACCATAAGAAGGAGGTTGTCGGGATATTCACCGCTGTCCGCCATCTTCATCACGTCCTCGATGCGGATCAGACTGCCGTCCGAGAAGAAACGCGAGTAGCCGTTCTCCTTGAGGCGCAGCATCAGTTCCACCTTGTCATTCCTTTCGTTCCAAGAGAGCGGAGAGAGAATGTAGACCGAGGAGGAGTCGCCGCGGACGATGCTCGCGAGGACATCCGAGGCGGTGTGGCGCCTGACTTCCCTGCCGCTGACGGGCGAGAAGGTGCGGCCTATCCTTGAATATAATACCCTGAGGTAGTCGTAGATCTCGGTAGTGGTGGCTACTGTCGAACGGGGATTGCGGATGTTGACCTTCTGCTCGATGGCGATGGCCGGAGGGATGCCTTCGATAGCCTCGACATCGGGCTTGCTCATCCTGCCCAGGAACTGCCTTGCATAGGAGGACAGACTCTCCGCGAAACGGCGCTGGCCTTCCGCAAAGAGGGTATCGAAAGCAAGGGAGGACTTGCCGGAGCCGGAAATGCCGGTCACGACAACGAAACGATTGCGGGGTATTGCAATCGTGATGTTCTTGAGGTTGTTGACTTTGGCTCCTTTAATCAGGATTTCACCTTCTCCTACCATCGGCAATGGGGGTCACTGTTTTTCAAGGCACTCGTCCATCATGGCGGCGAGCTCCTTCCTGTCGAGATTCTGCCCGATGAAGACAATCTTCACCATCCTGTCACCATAGTCCGGATCCCAGTCCCGGCGCAGGTTGGCATCCCTTT
>SFMU01000007.1 GCA_004552965.1 Bacteroidales bacterium
TCAACTGAGAGGAGTATCAGATATAAACTACTTCCTCTTTAGATTACAGAATATCTACGCCTAAACACATACTTTTGGACTTGGTCCTGAAGAAGATCAAGTGACGGTGATCCACGAAACCTGATTTTTGGGACATTTTTTTGGGACACTCTTAACGAAAAATCCCTCACAGAACGCTCTGTAAGGGATTTTTGCGGAGAGAACGAGATTCGAACTCGTGAAACCCTTTAGGGGTTTACACGCTTTCCAGGCGTGCCTCTTCAGCCACTCGAGCATCTCTCCTTTTGACTTGGTTCTGCAAAGATAGGAATATTCCTTGAATATTCAAACACCCTTGTGGAGCGTTCCTCTCTTGAGTTTCTCGACGTACCTGTCGATGTGCTGCAGCTGCGAAGGAATCGGAATGCTCTGCGGACATTTGCTCAGACACTCGCCGCAGCCGATGCAGTGGTCGGCCTGACGGTCGGCCGGGACTGCCCTGCCGTAGCTCGTCAGGTAGGCCTTGCGCAGCCGCGCATAGTTCTCCTGTTCCTTGTCCTGCGGGAATGTTCCCTCGTTGATGCATTTGTTGTAGTGGGAGAATATTCCCGGAATGTCGATTCCGAACGGGCAAGGCATGCAGTACTTGCAGGATGTGCATTCGACCGTAGGATAGTTGGCCATGATGTCCGCAATGTCCTTGCTGAGATATTCCAGCTCTTCTTCCGACAGTGGCTTGAATCCCTGGAAAGTCTTCAGGTTGTCCTGGAGATGCTCCATGTAGACCATTCCGCTCAGGATGGTCAGGATTCTCGGGTAGGAACCGGTGAAGCGGAAGGCCCAGGATGCCATGGAGGCCTGCGGGTCGCGCTCCTTGAGCCTGTTTGCCACACTTGCGGCGGGGCTGGCAAGACGGCCTCCCAGAAGAGGTTCCATCACCACGATAGGGATCTCACGCCTGTCAAGCTGCTCGTACAGGTAGTCGGCATTGACGTTTCTCTCTCCGTCGGCATGCTGCCAGTCCCAGTAGTTCATCTGGATCTGGACGAAATCCCAGTGGTATTTGTCGTGTAGGGCCAGAAGCTGGTCGAATTCGTTCTGGTTGCCGTGGAAGGAGAGTCCCAGCTGGCGTACCTTGCCTTTCTCCCTTTCACCCTGAAGGAAGTCCATCATGCCATTGTCGATGAACCTGGCATTGAAGTTCAGCAGGCCGCCCCTTCCAAGGGAGTGCAGGAGGTAGTAGTCGATGTAGTCCGTGCGAAGGTATCTGAATGAGTCATTGTACAGTTTCATCGAGGCCTCGCGGGAATAGTTCGAGAAGTTGGACAGTTTGGTGGCGATGAAATATTCATTTCGCGGATGCCTGCTCAGGGCTTCTCCGGTGGCTTCCTCCGAGAGTCCCTGCATGTAGACAGGGGCTGTGTCATAGTAGTTGACTCCGTTGAGGAGCGCGAAATCAACGAGCCTGTTGATGACTTCCTGATCTGGAATGTCCTTGCCGCTGTCGTCTTTTTTCATCGGGAACCTCATGCAGCCGTAGCCCAGCAGGGACACTTTGTCGCCGTTGCCGGTGTTGGTCCTCATTTCCATCTTCCCTGCGGAGGGATCTTCTTCCTTGCGTGCCAGTTCTGCGGCAGTCTCTTTCGGTGCGCATGCCCCGGCAAGGGCGGTTGCGCCTGCCAGTGCGGCACCTTCCGAAGCAATCCTGATGAAGTCTCTTCTGCTGATATCCTCTTTCATGGTGTGTGAATATTCAGTTTTATCTTCTTGATTCTGTGGTTCAGGTTTATCTTCTAGATCCTGTGGTGGATTTCTACTCCGTCGACCGTGATCGCGCTCAATGGGCGGGCGGGACAGAGATGTTCACAGGCTCCGCAGCCTATGCACTTCTCTTCGATGACGGACGGTATCATGAGGCTGTCAGGATCCTCAGGGTTGGACCTGACCATCGTGATGGCTCCGACAGGGCAGTGACGTGCGCAGTTGCCGCAGCTGACCGATTTGCTGTTGACGACACAGAGGTCCAGGTCGACGCGGGCTGTACCGATCTTCAGACTTGTCTTTTCCTCAGGAGTGATCGGAAGGATGGCTCCGGCAGGACAGACCTCAGAGCATCTGACGCATTCAGGACGGCAGTATCCCTTGGCATAGAACATCTGAGGCTGCATCAGATGTGCGAAGTCCGAAGACGGCCGTAGCACATTGTTCGGGCAGACCGTGACGCAGAGCTGGCAGGCAGTGCACCTGTCGTAGAACTCCTTCACGCTCTCTGACCCGAACGGGGTGAGGGGAAGTGTCCTGGAAGGGGCGGTCTTGGGAAGGATTTCAGCAAGACCTCCGTCCCTTTTCTTGTCATCGGTTTCCTTGTCCTGGGCGCTTGCGGAAATGGCTGACCCGCCGAGGGCCGACCCTCCGAGTGCGATCGCGCTTCCCAGCAGGAAGGCCCTTCTTCCCGAGTCCGTCCCTGCCCCCGTTGTTTTCCCTGCCACGGAGTCCGGTCCTTCCCCGGTGTCTTTCCCTGCTCCCTTGGCTTGGACTGCCCCCGCGGTTCTTCCTGCCCCCGCGGCAGGTCCCTCGTCAGCGGTGGCTCCATCTCCGGCCTTGCCTTTATTCCAGGCATATCGGTATTCCAGTGCGCCGAAACGGCAGCTCTCGAGACAGTCGAAGCAGTCCACGCAGCGGCTGTAGTCAATCTTCTTGTTTTCTATGTCTATGCAGGAAGCCTTGCACTTGCGTTCGCAGGCGTGGCAGCTGCGGCACTTTGATCTGTCGATGACCGGACGGAACATCGCGAATCTCGAGAAGAAGCTCAGGAAGGTGCCCACAGGGCAGATTGTGTTGCAGTAGGTGCGGCCGTTCTTCCATGCCAGGATGCTCACTGCGACCAGTGTCACTGCGGCGACAATCAGCGTAGGGAGGCTCTTCAGCCAGATTTCCCTGCTCGCGAAGGCATAGCTTTCATGCTTCTCAGCTATCCCGGCGAGGAGGTTGTTCCCGAATTGCCAGACGGGAGCCAGAATGCTCTGCACGATTCTGCCCCAGGCGCTGTAGGGCGCCAGAAGGGCGACAAGAGAGCCCAGTCCGGCCACCAGAGCGATTACCATCAGGACGAATAGAGGGTAGCGCAGCCATTTCATCTCTTTCGAATATGCCTGTTTCATCTTTTTGCTCCTCCTGCTCCTGCTGACGGCGAATACACCGTCCTGGAACACTCCCAGAGGGCAGATGACCGAACAGTAGATCCTGCCGAAGACCAGGGTCAGCACCAGCAGGACGGCGACCGTGATGAAATTGGCTGCGAGGATTGCCGGCAGAAGCTGGATCTTGGCAAGCCAACCGAGCCATCCTTGGATCGTCCCTGTAAAGTCCAGGAACAGCAGCGTGATTGCGATGAAGCAGAATACGGCGAGTATGGATCTGATTTTCTTTAGCATATTCTTGTCTGTCTTTGAATGTTCGGGTCTTTCGGTCCCGTGCTAGTCAAGTATGACGAGGGCGGCCGATCTGTGCGAGAAGGTCAGAGTGATGCTGTCTGAGGAGGCCCTGTTGAGGGTCGCTTTCCACCAGTTGTCGAAGCGGACATCATCTGTTGGCCAGACAAGTCCCTGGGAACGTATCTGAAGGGAATTGTCAGGACTGAATATGGAAACGTTCCTGCCTTCCCCTACCCAGAGCTCGCAGGAGTCGGCGATGGCGAAGGCTGTGGAATAGTCCGAAACGATGTCCGTGAAGATCTCCCCTTCCTTCGGGTCTCCGCTCATCCCGAACTGTCCGGCATATTCCATCAGGAGGGAGAGGTTGCCGATCGTGTGGCATTCCCTCTTGCCTGTGGCTCCGAGGATGTGGATTGTGTCCACTTCGGGATGATTGTCCAGGATGTATCTGACGGCCTTGGTCTGGTCGTTGTCATCCTGGGAAGGGACGCACTTCACCAGGTCGGCATATTCATGAAGAAGCCTTCCGCTGAGCGAATCCATGTCTCCGACGATGGCGTCGGGGAGCTTTTCGCTGTCGCCCCAGACTGCTTTCCTGTTGCGCATGAATGAGCGGAAGCCTCCGTCGCAGCAGACAATCACGTCTGCCTGACGCAGAAGCAGCCTTGGATATTCCTTTCTGGGGAAATCCCCGTTGCCTATTATGACTGCCTGACTCATTGCCTGGTCTTTGCTATTTCAGCCTTGGAGGTTCCCTGCGTGGTGGTGTACGCCTCGCTGTCGCGGAATCCGGCGAGGAAGGCCTTGATGTCCATCCTCTTCTTGCCCGCAATCTGGACTTCCTTGAGGGAGATGGCGCCGTCCGCAGTTGCGATGTGCAGGTAGGTCTTTCCGTCGGAAATCACTGTGCCCGGAGCCTTGCCCGTGGCCTGGAGAACCTTTTCGGACGAGTAGATCTTCAACTGTACAGGGCTGCTTCCGTCCTTTGTGAGTTCGGTGAATGCGGCAGGGTAAGGGCTCAGGCCGCGGATGAGATTGTAGACGTGGACGGTGGTGTCGTTCCAGTCGATGTGACAGAGCTCCCGGTTGAGTTTCGGAGCAGGCTTGAGCACTTCGGAGCCCTGGATGAAACTCCTCTGGACACGGGTGTCGACATTGTGCTCGATGAGGCCCTGGACAGTCTGTACGACCATTTCGGCACCTATCGGCATCAACTTGTCATGGACGTCGCCGGCAGTGTCCGTGTCACTGATGAGCAGGTCCTGCCGAAGGATGATTCCACCGGTGTCGATGTTCTTGTCGATCATGAAAGTGGTCGCTCCGGTCCTGGTCTCTCCGTTGATGACGGCCCAGTTGATCGGAGCTGCGCCCCTGTACTGAGGCAGAAGGGCGGCGTGGAGGTTGAAGGTTCCCAGCTCAGGCATTGTCCAGACCTCTTCCGGAAGCATCCTGAAGGCAACCACTACAAAGATGTCGGCCTTGTAGGATTTCAACTCTTTGAGGAAGTCCGGGTCCTTGAGCTTCAGAGGCTGGAGGACAGGGATCCCCTTCTCCACGGCGAATTTCTTGACTGCGCTTTCGTTGACCTTCTGTCCGCGTCCGCTTGGCTTGTCAGCCACGGTGACGACAGCGGCCACATTGTATCCGTTCTCCAGAAGTGCCTTGAGCGGTGCCACGGCGAATTCCGGAGTTCCCATGTAAACTATTCTTGTCTTCTTGAACATTGCTACAACTTTGCTCTTTGCTTTCCTCCACCAGTTCTTGATGGAGTCGAGGTTGGACATGTCTGTGTCATTGATCGCCTTCCAGGTCAGGAAAAGGCCTATGGCAAGAAGCACTCCTGAAGAAAGGAATGCTCCTATGACTGAAGAAACGGTGCCATCCCTGGCGAGTTTGACGGCGGTGATGTCGATGACCCAGTAGAGGGCGAACATCAGAAGCGACGCTATGGCGGAAACTCCGATGCCTCCTTTCCTGATCAGCGCTCCCAGCGGGGCTCCGATGAAGAACATCACCAGACAGGCGAGGGCCTGGCCGTAGCGCCTGAGGTATTCCAGGGCAGTTCTGCGGAGCTTGACGGTGTAGTCGAAGGCTCCGAACTGATAGGTGGTGAGATTGGATTCCATCTGTCTGGCCGAGGCGGCGGCATTCTCAAGGGCTTCCGCGGTCTGTTCCTCTGTCGTGAAGTTGAGGAAGGAAGGGTCCTTGAAATCTGAAGTGATGCCGGAGGCGGTGGTGTCCAGCTGGCTGGCGAAGGAGAACAGATAGGATGCAGCAGTGCTCATCAGCTGCACTTCCTTGGTGCTGTCCCTGACTTCGTTGAGGATGATGCGGTTCTCCTTGAGCTTCTTTATCGGAAGCACCTTGACCTGGTCTCCGTAGCGGGCGCTGTCGGACTTCTGGAAAGCATAGTTCTCGAGGGCCATCACCATCTCCTGCTTGCCGAATTCCACCTTCTGCAGCTGGAAGGTCGTGTCCCTGTACTCCCTTGTGTTGGTCTCCTGATAGTTGGTCCCGTTGAAGAGGTTCAGGGTAAGGTAGGACTTGTCCTTGGACATCTTCATTATCGCGGAATCTGCCAGGGTGAGCCTGGTGTTGCCCTTGGAGGAATGGTCATAGAGCATTACTCCCTTCATCATTCCTGTGGCCTCATCCCTGTCCTCGACACGCAGGACATAGCCGTCGACTCCGTCGTAGAATATTCCGGAAGGAATCTTGATCTCTTCCTTCGTCTGCCCTATGTCCTCCCTGAGCGTGTAGATCTCGTTGTAGGACTTGGGAACAAGGGTGTTGATGACGAAGAATGTTGCGATGGTGATGACTATGGAGGCTATGAACAGGGGAGTCATCACCCTGAGCACGGACACTCCGGCCGCCTTGAGGGCAATGAGCTCGTTGTTCTCTCCCATGCTGCCCACTGTCATCATCGCGGCCAGCAGGGTCGCAAGCGGCAGGGACATCGGCAGGACGGTGCAGCTGCCCCAGAAGAGGAATTCTCCCACTACGCTGAAGCTGAGTCCCTTGCCGACCAGTTCGTCGATGTAGACCCAGAGGAACTGCATCACCAGGATGAAAATGACCACCAGGAGGATCATGAAGAATGGTCCTATGAAAGCGGTCAGTATGAATCTGTCGATTTTCTTCATCAGCGGGATGCCTGAATATGCCCGGGAATATTCCGGGATCTCATCGATTCAGTTATGCGGTGGCCAGTTCGACAAGCTTGTCGAGAGCATCGGCCAGACCGTTGACGTTGCGTCCTCCGGCAGTTGCGAGTCCAGGCTGTCCGCCACCGCCACCCTGGATCAGCTTGGCGGCTTCGCGGATGTCCTTTCCGGCATTCCTGCCTTTGGCGACAAGGTCATTCGAATACATCAGCATGAGACTCGGCTTGCCTTCGCTTTCGATAGCAGCTGCGATGACGGTGTTCTCGATCTCCTTCTGAATCATCATGGCGGCATCGCGGAGCATGTTCTGGTCGATGTCCGCATCGGCAACCTGCTTGATCCTGATGAGATTGATCCCGTTCACGGTCTCACCGCTCTCCTTGAGAGTCTGGGCGAGACGGGCAGCCTTCTGCCTTGCGAATTCGTCGGCCTTCTTCTTGTATTCGGCGTTCTCGCTGATCAGTTTCTGGATGGAGCCCGGGAGGTCAGGAACATTGTTGAAGAATGCCCTGGCAGCCCTGAGCATGTCCTGGAAGCTTTCCGAATATGCCTCTGCGGCCTCACCGGTCACTGCTTCGATACGGCGGATTCCGGCTGCGATCGCCGACTCACCGGTGATCTGGAAGTAGCCGATGTTGCCGGTGGCCGAAGTGTGGCAGCCTCCGCACAGCTCGACGCTGTCTCCGAACTTCACGACTCTGACCACATCCCCGTATTTCTCTCCGAACAGGGCTATTGCACCCATTGCCTTCGCCTCTTCCATCGTGGCGTCTCTTTTCTCTTCGAGAGCGAGGTTCTTGCGGATGAGGGCGTTGACCTTTTTCTCAACGAGGCGGATCTGCTCGTCGGTCATCTTCTCGAAATGCGAGAAGTCGAAGCGGAGATAGTTGTCGCAGACATAGGAACCCTTCTGCTCGACATGGGTGCCGAGAACCTCCCGGAGCACCTCGTCGAGAAGGTGGGTGCAGCTGTGGTTGTTGGCGATCTTCTGCCTGCGCTCTGCGTCGACGCTGAGAGTGAAGGTCTCGGTCGGATCGGAAGGAAGCCTCTCGGCGATGTGGATGGTGAGCCCATTCTCCTTGACGGTGTTGGTGACAGCGATCTTCTCCCCGCTTTCGGAGATGAAGAAACCGGTGTCTCCGACCTCTCCGCCCATCTCTCCGTAGAAAGGAGTACGGTCGAAGACAAGCTGGAGCATCTCCTTGTTCTTCTGCTTCACAGTCCTCTGCCTGAGGAGTCTGGCCCCTTCGACCGTGAGGTTGTCATAGCCCACGAATTCCTCTTCGCCAGGATAGTATTCGACCCAGTCGCCGAATTCGTTGGCGGTGGCGTTGCGGGCTCTCTCCTTCTGCTTGAGGAGTTCGGCATTGAAACCGTCCATGTCGACGGTGTAACCGTGCTCGCCGGCGATCAGTTCGGTGAGGTCGATCGGGAATCCGTAGGTGTCGTAGAGGATGAAGGCGTCGTTGCCTGAAATGACTTTGGTTTCAGCGTTCTTTGCGATGTGCTCGTCCATCAGCCTGATACCCCTGTCCAGGGTCCTCAGGAAGGACATCTCCTCTTCCCTGATGACGTTGATGATGAGCTTCTGCTGTTTGGCGATCTCAGGATAGGCCTCGCCCATGTCATCCACAAGCTGCGGGATGAGCGAGCAGAGGAAAGGCTCGTCGAATCCGAGGAAGGTGTAGCCGTAGCGTACTGCCCTGCGGAGGATTCGCCTGATCACATAGCCGGCCTTGTTGTTGGAAGGCAGCTGGCCGTCGGCGATGGAGAACGCGATGGCCCTGATGTGGTCGGCGATGACTCTCATCGCCACCTCCACGTCTGCGCTTTCATGGTATTTGTGCCCGGAAAGTTCCTCGATGCGGGCGATGCAGCCTGAGAATATGTCGGTGTCGTAGTTGCTGCTCTTCCCCTGGAGGACCATGCAGAGCCTCTCGAAGCCCATTCCGGTGTCGATGTTCTTGGCAGGAAGTGACTCCAGGGAGCCGTCTGCCTTGCGGTTGTACTGCATGAACACGAGGTTCCAGATCTCGATCACCTGGTCGTTGTCCGTGTTGACGAGATCCTTGCCCGGAATCCTGGCGATTTCTTCGTCGGAACGGAGGTCGATGTGGATTTCGGAGCAAGGACCGCAAGGGCCTGTGTCACCCATCTCCCAGAAGTTGTCGTGCTTGTTGCCCAGGATGATGTGGTCCTCGGGCATGAGTCTCATCCAGGCCTGGCGCGCTTCCTCGTCGAGTGCCGTGCCGTCTTCGGCGCTGCCCTCGAAGACTGTGGCGTAGAGCTTGGACTTGTCGATTTTGTAGACTTCCGTCAGAAGTTCCCATGCCCAGGTGATGGCCTCGGTCTTGAAATAGTCGCCGAAACTCCAGTTGCCGAGCATCTCGAACATCGTGTGGTGTCTTCCGTCATGTCCGACTGCTTCGAGATCGTTGTGCTTTCCGCTGACCCTGAGGCATTTCTGAGAGTCCGCCGCCCTCTTGGACTTCGGAGCGGTGTTGCCGAGGAATATGTCCTTGAACTGGTTCATTCCGGCATTGGTGAACATAAGGGTAGGGTCGTTCTTGATTACCATCGGTGCTGAAGGTACGATGGTGTGGCCTTTGGATTCGAAGAAATCCAAAAATTGCTGTCTTATCTCTTTGGCTGTGTACATGATTGTATGTCAATATATTCAGTGTTTTTACCGCCTCCTTGTTCCCGTAGACAGGGCTGGAAGGCACGGAATTCGCAAAATTATAACAAATTTCGCTATTTGTCGCAAAATATAAATATATTTGTACGATTTGCCATGAGGAATTATATTCTCAATCCTGAGACCTTGCTCTACGAGATCAAGGAAGTGTCCCTGAAGTCCAGACTTTTCAAGGGACTTCTTTTGTTTGTCGGGAGCGTCCTTCTGGCGGCGGCATATTTCTGGGTGGTCACCTCCGTGGCAGGGGTGGAACTCCCGAAGACGGTCTTCCTGAAGGCGCAGAAGTCGGAGTGGCAGACCCGTATCGAGGCGATGAACACACGTCTGGACAGGCTGGAGGGCGAGCTGAATGCCTTCCAGGTCAGGGATGACGACATCTATCGCTCGGTCTATGGCATGAACGAGATCCCGGGACAGCTGCGCAATGCGGGGCTGGGCGGCTCGGAAAAATATTCCTACCTTGTGGGAATTGAGCCGGAAGGCTTGCTGCGGCAGGCTCTTGTACGGCTTGACAACCTCACCCGCAGGACCTGTGTCCAGACCCAGTCTTTCGATGAGATACTTTCCGTTTCGAAGGAGGCGGGTGACATGGCGTCCTGCATCCCAGCAGTGCCTCCTGTCATTCCCGATCCTTCAATCTATACCCTTTCAAGCACTTTCGGCTACCGCACGGATCCTTTCGACGGGAGCAAAAGGCGACACACCGGAGTCGATTTCGCGATGAAGGTCGGCAATCCTGTCTTCGCTACGGGAGACGGGGTGGTCGAATCGGTCGCCTTCGACTTTTTCGGCTACGGCAACTGTGTGGTCATCAACCACGGGTTCGGCTTCAAGACGATGTATGCCCACCTGAACACCGTCAAGGTCATAGAGGGCATGAAGGTGCACAGGGGAGACCAGATTGCGGAGTCCGGCAAGTCCGGCAGGGCCAGCGGACCGCACCTCCACTACGAGGTCCTTTACAGAAACGAAAAGGTCAACCCCGCAAACTATTTCGACTTGTCGATGCCGAAGGAAGAGTACATGACGATGGTCACCGCCAGGGCGAACGAGTCGGGTCAGGGCATGGCCAGACATGGATTCAGAGTCTACAGAAGATAGGAGGGAAGGAATATGTCGCAGAAGTTCAGATTCAATGTCAACCGGCTGGAATTCGAGAAGGTGACCCGTCCAGTGTGGTATTTCCTTTTAAAGGGAGTGAAGTATTTTCTGGTGACTGTTTCCCTGGCAGTGTGCTATTACATTGTCTTTGCCCTTGTGGTCGACACGGACACCGAAAAGCGTATCAAGCAGGAAAATGAGGCCTACAGCACGATGTACGAGGGTATGCTCGAGCGTGAGCGACTTCTTGAGAACGTGATAGAGGGGATGAAGACCAAGGAGGACGGAATATACCGTCAGCTATTCAATTCCCCTGTTCCGGACTTTGCAATCTCCGGTGTCGATGTCTTTCTCTCCGGCGACGGAGACATCCCCGACAAGGATTTCATCCGCCACATCAACAACCGTATCGACACTCTGGTCGGCAAGGCCTGCAGGGTGGAAGGAAATCTTCAGAAGGTGATGGAAACCCTTCTCTCCGGGAAGCCTGTCCCGCCGCTGACGAGTCCGGTCGAAGGTTTCCCGCCATCCAGGACCGGAGCATCGGTGGGGTCCAGGATCAATCCTTTCTATAAGGTCAGGGTGGAACACGACGGGCTGGACATGCTTTCTCCGCAGGGTACTCCTGTGAAGGCTTCCGCCGACGGGGTAGTGACCGGTACTGTCCGTTCCGGCAAGGGGAAGGGCAATGTGGTGGAAATCTCGCACGACGGAGGCTATGTCACGAGGTACGCCCATCTGGACAACATCCTGGTGTCGCGCGGACAGAAGGTGGCCCGGGGAACCGTCATAGGTCACGTGGGCATGTCCGGCAACTCTTTCGTCCCTCATCTCCACTACGAGGTCTATCGTGACAGCCTGAGGCTCGATCCGGTGAACCATTTTTTCGTGTCGATGTCGCCGGATGACTACACGAACATGTTGTTTATGTCCGCAAATGCAGGACAATCAATGGATTAGAATGTTATTTCAATAGAATATGGACAAATTGTACTATACAATCGGCGAGGTTTCCGAGATTCTGGGGGAGAGTTCTTCCCTGGTCCGTTTCTGGACTAATTCCTTCAGCCGCTATCTCAAGCCGAAAAGAAATGCCAAAGGGAACAGGCTCTATACCCAGGAGGAGATCGAGGTCCTCAAGCAGATTCATCTTCTGGTGAAGGTCCAGGGGATGACTCTGGATGGAGCGGCAAAGAAGATGAGCTCGGACAAGAAGGCTGTTGACGGAAAGGTCAAAGTTCTGGAAAGCCTCAAGAGCATCAGGGAGCAACTTGTCGAAGTCCGCAAATCGCTATGAAAGTAAGGGATATCGCAGCCGTGATCGAGGAGTTCGCTCCTCTTTCGCTTCAGGAGGGCTGGGACAATTCCGGCCTTTGCATCGGTTCGCCTGACCAGGAGGTGAAAGGCGTGCTGGTGGGTTTCGACTGCACTCCCGCCCTGGTGGATGAAGCCGTCAGGACAGGAGCCGACATGATCGTCACGCACCATCCCCTCATATTCAGTGGCCTGAAAAAGATTTCTCCCGATGACATGGTCGGACTGACCGTCATCAAGGCTGTCTCGGCCGGGATTGCCGTCTATGCCGCTCACACGAATGCGGACAAGGTCGCCGCGGGAGTCAGCGGGGCAATGGCTGCAAGGCTCTGCCTGAAGGATGTGGAAATCCTTGATCGGGATGGAGACGGCACCGGCCTGGGGGTTGTCGGAAATCTACCAGAGCCTATGCCTGCAAGTGAGTTCGTGTATTATGTGAAGAAGGCTTTCGGGCTTTCTTCCGTCCGCTGCTCGCATCTTCCCGAGGGGGAAATCTCCAGAGTCGCCATGTGCGGAGGCTCCGGGTCATCCCTCATCGGCAAAGCCCGCTCTTCCGGCGCCCAGGCTTACGTCAGCGGGGACATCACATACCACCATTTCTTCACTCCTGAAGATTTTCTGATTGTCGACATTGGACATTTTGAGGGAGAAGTGGACATTGTGAATATTTTATTTTCACTCATAAAGAAAAAATTTCCTACCTTTGCAGTCCGTACCAGCTCGGGACTGGCGGCGGGTAACCCGGTATTATATTTTTAGTTAGATACTCAGACAGCTATTATGGCAACCAAAAGAATCAAGAAGGTCGATACTCCTATAGACGCAAGGGAAACCTTTGTCTCCCTCCAGAAGAATTTCGCTGATGCCGATGTGAGCGTGATGGACAGGCTCAAGACGCTTTATGCTCTTCAGGAGGCTGATTCAAACATTGACAAGATTCTCCAGTTGAGAGGTGAACTCCCTGAAGAGGTCGAGGCTCTTGAGGAGAAGATCGAATCTCTCAAGGCAAAACAGGCTCAGGAAGAGGCTGTGATTGCGGCTTACAATGACACTATCGCCCAGAACAGGCAGAACATCATTGAGTGTGATGCCCAGATCGAGAAGTATCAGAAGCAGCTTGAGACCATCTCCAACAGCCGTGAGTATGATTCCATCAACAAGGAAATCGAGAATCAGGGACTTCTCCGCCAGATAGCTCAGAAGTCCATCAACGACACCAAGATTGCCATTGCAGCCAAAAGGGACGACATCGAGGACCTCAAGCACCGTCTCCTTGTCGATGAGGACGACCTCGTGGCCAAGAAAGAAGAGCTCGGTACCATCGTAGAGTCCACTTCAAAGGAAGAAAAGAGGCTTATGGCTATCCGCGAAGCCTGCGCAGCCAAGATCGATGAAAGGACGATGAGCGCCTATGACCACATCCGTTCCAGTGTCCACAACCATCTTGCAGTGGTTTCTGTCTATAACAGGAATGCCTGCGGAGGCTGTTTCAACACCATCACTCCGCAGCGTCTCGAGGACATCAAGTCGAACAAGAAGATCGTCATCTGCGAACACTGCGGACGAATCATAGTCAATCCGGATTTCGATGCTGTAGCCGAGACAGAGAAATAATCCCGGCCATACAGGATAAGAACTGTTAACAGATATGCCTGAGAAGCCTTCAAAAACTTCAAAGAAAAAGGCGCAGGCAGTCAATTTGGAAACACTTGGGCTTGAGATGGGTACTACTCCTCCTCAAGCTCTTGATGTTGAAGAGGCTGTCCTTGGTGCCATGCTGCTGGAGCCTTCCGTAGTCGATATGACTTTGGAAGAACTTACTGCAAGTTGTTTCTACGACCCCAAGCACCGGATGATCTTCGAGGCGATCTGTCAGCTTGTGACTGAACATTGCTCTGTCGACATCATCACGGTGACTTCCGCCTTGCGCGGCAAAGGAAATCTCGAGGCAGTGGGCGGCACTGTCGCTCTGGTCGAGCTTTCCCGCAAGGTCGGTGCTGCTGCCCATGTCGAGTATTATGTCAAGATCCTGAAGCAGAAGAGCATCCAGCGTGACCTCATCTCCGCTTCCTATCGGATTCTCAAGGATGCCTATGACGACTCGGTCGTTGTGGACGACCTGATCGACGAGGCGCAGTCCAGGATCTACGATGTCATTCAGAGCAATCTCAAAAGGGATGTGCAGGATGTGGGCTCTGTAATCAATGATGCGATGAAGGAAATCGAAAAGAATCAGACCACTACGGGTCTGAGCGGAGTTCCTTCCGGTTTTCCTTCCCTGGACAGGATTACACGAGGCTGGCAGAATTCGGATCTTATCATCCTTGCGGCCCGTCCATCCGTCGGTAAGACTGCCTTCGCGCTGAACCTTGCCAGAAATGCTGCTGTCGACCATCATATTCCGGTTGCGATCTTCTCCCTCGAGATGTCTGCCCTCCAGCTGGTAATGCGTCTGATGACGACTGAATCCGGCTTTGCCTCCGACAAGCTCAAGGGCGGTACCCGGATCGAGCCATACGAGTGGCCTGAACTGGAGCAGAGAATAGCCTCGCTTGCAAAGGCTCCGCTGTACATCGATGACACTCCGAGCATCCCGCTTATGGAATTCAGGGCAAAGGTCAAACGCCTTGTCAAGTCCAAGGACGTCAGACTGGTCATAGTGGACTATCTTCAGCTGATGCAGGGCCCTGCCGAACTGCGCGGTCTCCGTGAGCAGGAGGTGGCTGCGATTTCCCGTACCCTGAAGGCTACCGCAAAGGAACTCAACATTCCGATAATAGCCCTCTCGCAGCTTTCCCGTAACGCCGTCCAGCGTACCGGAGGTACCGGCAAGCCTCAGCTGAGCGACCTTCGCGAGTCCGGTTCGATCGAGCAGGATGCCGACATGGTCATATTCATCCACCGTCCTGATTTTGTCGGACTCGGAGAGAGTCCTGCCGGGAAGGAAACCACTCAGATCGTCATCGCCAAGCACCGTAACGGAGAGGTTTGCGATCTGGACATGCTCTTCAAGGCCGATCAGGTGCGTTTCGTCGAGCCTGGTGACTCGCTCACAGCCCAGGCTGAGGACATGATGGGCATGGAATCCGCGATGAACAGTGATTTCGATGCCAATTCCGGTTTTGACGATTCAGCGTTCTAGGCTATGAGGACTTTCTTCCATGCTCTCGCGGCCATCGCCCTTTGCCTCCATCTGGCAGGTTTCCCCCTGTCGGCTGGGGAAAGAGCCTCCAAGTGCCTTCCTGTGAAGTCCTTGAAGGAGAGTGAAATCGTTTTCAGGGGAGGAGAGAGTCTGACATTTGCCGTACACTACAAATGGGGAATGATCAATGCGGACATCGCGAAGGCAGTTGTCCGGATCGATACATCCAGGCTGAACGGCAGGGAAGTCTTCCATGCTTCGCTGTCTGCCTGGACCCAGAAGATATATGACTCTATGTTCAGGGTCAGGGAACAGCTGGATTCCCGCTTCACCAGGGACGGTCTGGTCCCTGTCGAATTCACCAGGACAGCCAAGGAAGGGAGTTACACCTGCTCGAACAGGTATTCATATTCATGGGACAGCCCGCAGCCTCACATCAAGGCCTCCCTGAACACTTCCCGCAAAGGTGACTTCTATGCGGAAATACCTCTGGATGCATGCACCTTCGACCTTCCTCTGCTGTACTGCATGCTCAGGAATCTTGATGTCGCTTCCCTGAAGGTGGGTGAACGCTATCCGATGACTTTCGCAGTGGACGATGACGTCTATCATCTCCATTTCATCTACTATGGCAGGGAGGACAGGAATATCTCCGGCCTGGGCACCGTCAGGAGCCACAAGTTCGGCTTCCAGGTGGTTGCCGGCGAGGTGTTTGCCGAAGGCGCTGATCTTTACGCCTGGTTTTCGGACGATGCCAATTTCATCCCCGTGATGTTCTCGGCCCCCTTGAAAATAGGCAAGGTCAATGGCAGGCTTCAGATGTACACCGGCCTTTCCCATGAGTTCACTTCATTGATAAAGAAATAGATGGCGTCAGCAACGATCTCGCATAAGGGCACGATAACGAGCCTTTCCGAAGGGAAGGCGACAGTCAGGATTGTCGCCACTTCGGCATGCTCCACCTGTCATGCTGCCGGTCTGTGCGGATCTTCTGAAAGCGCCGAGAAGACAATCGAGGCATCTGTCCTTCCGTGGCAGACCTTCAGAGTGGGACAGGAGGTCGTCGTCAGCTATTCCAGGAAGCTCGGCCTGAAAGCTGTAATGCTTTCATATGTGGCTCCTCTGCTGCTTTTAATGATCATTGTATTAATTTTGTCCCCGGTCATCGGATCCGAACTGCTTTCCGGTCTTGCAGGTCTTGGCGGAGTGGCGCTTTGGTATCTGGGGCTTTTCCTTTTCAGGGATGCCCTGAAGGGGGAATATGTGTTCGTGATGACACCGATCCGTGAAACCGAATGAAATTTCAAATAACTGATTATGACTACAACTATCATCCTTACCGCAGCAATCATCACAGGCCTGGGCCTGCTGCTTGCTGTGGCCCTGTATCTTGTGGCCCAGCGCTTCAAGGTTGAGGAGGATCCCCGTATCGGGCAGGTCGAGAAGGCGATGCCGGGCGCCAATTGCGGCGGTTGCGGCTTTGCCGGCTGCCACGCTTTCGCCGAGGCGGCGGTAAAGGCATCGAACCTCGATGACATCTTCTGCCCTGTCGGAGGCAACCCGACCATGAAACAGGTCGCATCCATCCTCGGCTACGAAGTCAGGGAGAAAGCGCCGATGGTCGCGGTGCTCCGTTGCGCCGGCACTTGCGCGAACAGGCCTGTCGTCAATGAATATGACGGAGTCATGTCCTGCAAGGTCAAGGCTGCCCTCTATGCCGGAGATACTCTCTGCCGTTTCGGCTGTCTGGGATGCGGTGACTGTGTCGCAGCCTGCTCCTTCGGAGCGATAAAGATGGATCCTGAAACCGGACTCCCTTCTTTCGATGAAAGCAAGTGTACCGGATGCGGCTCCTGTGTGAAAGCATGTCCTAAGGGACTGGTCGAACTCAGGGCCAAAGGTCCGAGGGGAATGAGGGTCTATGTTTCCTGCCGCAACAAGGAGAAGGGCCCTGCCGTGAAGAAGGCCTGCAGCGCTGCCTGCATCGGCTGCGGCATATGCGAGAAAACCTGTACCCACGACGCTGTCCATGTGGTTGACAATGTTGCCGTCATCGATTACGCCAAGTGCAAGCTTTGCCGTGAGTGCGAGGCGATGTGCCCTACCGGAGCAATCCATGCCGTCAATTTCCCGAAACCGCTGGACAAGGATGCTGTCAAGGCAAGGGTTCAGGAGAGACAGAAAAAGGCCCGTGAGGCAGCAGCTGCCGCAAAGGCCGCAACTCAAATGAAGGAGGTACAAAGCAATGGCTAGAAGAACTTTCTCAATAGGCGGAGTCCATCCTGCCGATTCAAAGATTTCCCGCGATTGCCGGATTGAAGCCCTCCCGCTTCCTCCGACAGTCTACATCTCCGTTGCCCAGCATATCGGTGCTCCCGCCGTTCCTGTGGTCGCTCCGGGCGACAAGGTGAAGGTCGGACAGGTGATTGCCGAGCCTGGAGGATTCATGTCCGCCTACATCCACTCTTCAGTGTCCGGTACTGTCAAGTCCATAGGACCGAGGAAGGATCTTGCCGGCAATCTCCAGACCTATGTCGAAATCGCCGTCGAGGGTGACGAGTGGCTTGAGACAATCGATCGCACCGAGACTGTCGTCACTACCATCCCTGAGGATCCGAAAGCGATAATCGAAAAGATCAAGCTTGGCGGAGTCGTCGGTCTGGGAGGTGCCACTTTCCCTACGCACGTGAAACTCTCTCCTCCTCCCGGCAAGAAATGCGAGATGCTGATAATCAACGGCTGCGAGTGTGAGCCATACCTCACCTCCGACTTCCGGACACTTCTGGAAAAGGGTGAGCAGGTCATCATCGGAACAGCCATCATCAAGCGCTCTCTCGGAGTAGGGAAGGCCACGATTGCAATCGAGGACAACAAGCCGGAGGCTATCGCCCACATCGAAAGCCTCCTGGAAAAGTTCAAGGCGGAATCGGACAGCTATTCGGGCATCGAAGTGATGTCTCTGATGAAGAAGTATCCTGAAGGCGGTGAGAAACAGCTCATCGATGCCGTGATGCGCCGTCAGGTCAAGTCCGGCGGTCTTCCTATCGATGTCGGTGCAGTGGTCCAGAATGTCGCCACTGCCCTTGCCGTCTACGATGCAGTCCAGAAGAACAAGCCTCTGATCGACAATTCGGTCACTGTGACCGGCGAGTGTTTCCCTCGTCAGGCCAACCTGCTGGTCCGGGTCGGGACTCCTCTGAATTTCATAATAGACCACCTCGGAGGCATGCCTGCCGACACTGCGAAGGTCATCAGCGGTGGTCCGATGATGGGAAAGGCCATTGCCAACCTCGAGGCCAGCACACTCAAGGGAACAGGAGCCCTTCTGTTCCTTACCGGTGAGCAGACCAGAAGGAAACCGGAAAGCAACTGCATCCGATGCGGAAAGTGCGCTGATGCCTGTCCGATGGGACTCGAGCCGTACCTGCTCAACCGTCTCTACAAGGCCGGAGACACCGATGCCCTTGAGGAGAATGCCGTCCAGGACTGCATCCAGTGCGGCTGCTGTCTCTACAGCTGTCCTGCCTACATTCCGCTTCTGGACAACATCAGCCTGGCAAGGGGTCAGGTGATGGGAATAATGAAAGCCCGTGCCGCCGCAGCCCGCGCAGCCGCAGAGGCACAGAAATCAAACAAATAATTGAATATGGACAGATTACTGGTTTCACCATCCCCCCACATTCATTCGAAGACTTCCACGAAGTCGCTGATGAGGGACGTCGTGATCGCTCTGCTTCCTGCCGTCATTGTCTCAATCGTCTTCTACGGCTGGAAGGAACTGCTGGTCATTTCTGTGAGCGTGCTGTCGTGCGTGCTGCTTGAATCGCTCATTACCAGATACATGCTCCGCAAGCCTGACACGATCTGCGACTGGTCAGCTGCCGTCACCGGAGTCCTGCTTGCCTTGAACCTGCCTCCGACGACACCTTGGTGGGTAGTCCTGATCGGTGCCGCCGTCGCCATCGGAGTCGCAAAGATGACTTTCGGAGGCCTTGGACAGAATGTCTTCAATCCTGCCCTCGTCGGCCGTGTGTTCCTGCTGATTTCCTTCCCGACCTACATGACCCACTGGGAGATTCCTCAAGGTCTTTTCGGTCTGGATGCAGTGACCGGAGCAACTCCTCTGGGTGTCATCAAGGAGGGTCTGATGCAGGGCGGCGATGTCGCCGGAATAATGGCGGAGAACGGGTATTCATATTCACAGATGCTCCTGGCAAACATAGGCGGCTCCGCAGGTGAGGCTTCCGCCATCGCCCTTCTTGTCGGCTTCGTCTATCTGCTTGTCCGCAAGGTCATCAAGCCTTGGATCACTCTTTCCGTGCTGGGAACTGTCGCTGTCGTGTCGCTCATCTTCTCGCTCATCGATCCTGCGCAGTACACCGGCCCTCTCTTCAACCTTCTCTCGGGAGGTATGATTCTGGGAGCCTGCTTCATGGCAACCGATTATGTCACTTCTCCGATGTCCACCAAGGGAGGCATCGTCTTCGGAGTGGGTATCGGATTCATCACGCTGATGATCAGGTATTTCGGAGCCTATCCTGAGGGTATGAGCTTCGCAATTCTCATCATGAACTCGACGGTCCCTCTTCTGAACAGATGGTTCCACCAGAAAAAGTACGGGAGGGCTTAGGAATATGGAAATGAAATCGAATCTTCTGAATATGGCGCTCTGCCTCAGCCTGGTCTGTCTGGTCTGTTCCGGACTGCTCGGCGGGGTCTATGCCTTGACGGCCGAACCTATCGCAAGGACAAATGCCGAGATTCTCAAGGCCTCCATTGCCCAGGTGCTTCCGGAGGGCGGAGAAATCTCCGACGCGATGCCTCTCGAAGTTGGCGGCCAGCCTTCTGAATATTATGTCAGCCGTGACGGCGAGAATGTCCTTGCCTATGCGGTCAAGTCGACTGTGGTCGGTTTCGGCGGTCCGCTCGTGCTGATGGTCGGCATCACCCCGGACGGCCAGATATTCAACACCTCCGTGCTTTCCCACAATGAGACTCCCGGCCTGGGTGCCAAGTGCGTCTCCGACGTACATTTCATGGATCAGTTCAAGGGCTTTGACACGAAGTCCCGCAATCTTTCAGTCAAGAAGGATGGAGGCGATGTGGACGCGATAACGGCATCAACCATCACTTCGAGAGCATATTCGCTTGCCATCAGCAACGCAGTCAATGCCCTCGGAAACATCATAGGAGAATAAGCTATGGCAAACGACAGATTGAAAGTATTTACAAAAGGCTTCCTGAAGGAGAATCCTACCTTTGTCCTCCTTCTGGGAATGTGTCCTACTCTCGCCACAACCACTTCGGCCATCAACGGACTCAGCATGGGTCTTGCCACACTTTTCGTGCTGATGCTCTCGAATGTGGTCATCTCTGCCATCGCTCCTCTGGTGCCTGACAAGGTGCACATCCCTGTGTACATTGTCGTCATCGCGACTTTCGTCACGATCCTTCAGTTCGTCATGCAGGCTTTCACTCCGGAGATGTACAAGACCCTCGGTCTTTTCATCCCGCTGATCGTGGTCAACTGTATCGTGCTTGGACGTGCCGAGGCATTCGCATCCAAAAACGGTATCCTGGACTCGTTGCTTGACGGTCTGGGGATAGGTCTGGGTTTCACCGCATCCCTCACTGTGATCGGTATTGTCCGTGAGATTCTGGGAAGCGGCTCCATCTTCGGCTGGAAGTTCCTCTCCGGGGACGGAATGCTGATCTTCGTGATGGCCCCTGGCGCTTTCCTCGCTCTGGGTTACCTGATGGTGCTTTTCAACAAAATCGCAAAAAAGAACTAGGTTATGGAATTCTTTCTTATCATCATCTCGGCGATTTTCGTCAACAACATAATGCTCTCCCAGTTCCTGGGGACCTGTCCTTTCCTGGGAGTGTCCGGCAAGATTTCCACGGCCACCGGCATGGCCGGAGCGGTCTGCTTCGTCATAACCCTGGCTACTCTTGTGACCTATCTGATCAACAAGTATCTGCTCGTGGCCTTCTCTCTTGAGTTCCTTCAGACAATCGCCTTCATCCTGGTGATTGCAGCCCTGGTGCAGATGGTCGAGATCGTGCTGAAGAAGATCAGCCCTTCGCTGTATCAGGCTCTCGGAATATTCCTTCCTCTCATCACGACCAACTGTGCTGTCCTGGGAGTCGCCCTCAATGTCTGCACCAAGGAATTCACTTTCGGCAGCGCAGCAGCGCATGCCCTCAATCTTGGGGAGTCTATGGTCTATGCCTTGGCTACCGCCATCGGTTACGGCATGGCCCTGATACTCTTCGCCGGCCTCAGGGAACATCTGGAACTGAACTCGGTTCCGAAGGCTTTCAAAGGAGTGCCGATCGCTCTTGTGACCTGCGGAATCCTTGCGATGGCATTCATGGGATTCTCCGGTATGGTTTGATATTTGCAGCCTCTGCTTCCCCTGAAGACGACCGTGACATGTAACTTAGACAGTTTTTTTAAATATTCATAAACTCATGAAAAGAACTTTTGCAGTAATTGTCGCCATTCTTGGCTTGACATTCCTCGCCTCCGCTCAGCCTAAAGCTGTCGGTGTGCGTATCGGCAACGGTATCGACCTCAGCTACGAGCAGTGCCTCGGAGGCCTCAACTTCCTTGAATTCGAGGGAGGACTGGACGGTTACAATGGAAACAACATCCATCTCGATGGAGTCTACAACTTTATGATAGCAACTCCTGACTGGACCTCTGCAGGTTCATGGGGCTTCTATGGCGGTCCGGGTGCCGGACTGGCCATCGTGAATGTGCCTGATTCCGAGGGCGCTTCAGTTTTCGCCGGAGTAGTCGGAAATCTCGGCCTTGAATACACATTCAACATTCCTCTCCAGATTTCCCTTGACCTCCGTCCGCGCCTGATGTTCGGAAACAACAATGTCTGGACTGACGGAATCTTTTCCTTCGGTATCGGAGTGCGCTACGCGTTCTAGAAGTTTCACGGCTCAGCCTTCCGGGGATGATCCGGACAGGCTGAGCAAAATCAAAACGAGGCTGACCTCCACTTCTGGGGGTCAGCCTTTTGTTTTGTCAGTTGCCCGGGACGCCCGCTGCAGTTCGCATGACGCTCCGGAAATGGCTCCGGGAATTCTTAAACAATCCTGGAAACCGCTATCTCTCTATGGTCGCATCGCGGTCAGGACCGAGCGAGATGATGCTGATAGGGACTCCGAGATAATTCTCCATGAACTTGATGTAGTTCTTGAAGGACTCCGGGAGGTCTTCTTCCTTGCGGATGCCGCTCAAGTCGCTCTTCCATCCCGGAAATTCGGTGTAGACCGGCTCGATTCCGTTGGAAATGTCGAATGGCAGACGGGATGTCCTCTGGCCGCCGACTTCATATTCAGTGCAGACCTTGATTGTGTCGAAGTCGTCCAGACAGTCAGATTTCATCATGATGAGGTCTGTCACACCGTTGAGCATGACTGTGTATTTGAGAGCTACGAGGTCGAGCCATCCGCAGCGGCGTGGCCTTCCTGTCACTGCTCCGAATTCGTGGCCGACCTGACGCAGTTTCTCACCGGTTTCGTCGAACAGTTCTGTCGGGAAAGGTCCGCTTCCGACGCGGGTGCAGTAGGCTTTGAATATGCCGAAGACCCTTCCGATCTTTGATGGGGCGACACCCAGTCCCGTGCATGCTCCGCCCACGGTGGTCGAAGATGAGGTAACGAACGGGTAGGAACCGTAGTCGATGTCAAGCATTGAACCCTGGGCTCCCTCGGCGAGCATCGGCTTATCCTCCAGCCATTCGTTGACGAAGAACTCGCAGTCCACGAGCTTGAAGCCCTTGATGAATTCCAGGGCGTCCATCCACTCCTTCTCTCCCTGATCCGGATCGCATTCGTAATTCAGGGCCTTGATCTGCCCGAGATGACGGTTCTTGAGCTTCTCGAACTTCTCTTTGAAATCAGGAGCAAGGATGTCCCCGATCCTGAGTCCGTTACGGCTGATCTTGTCAGTGTAGGTCGGACCGATGCCCTTCAGGGTCGAACCGATCTTCCCCTTGCCTGCGGCAGCCTCGTTGGCGGCATCCAGAAGGCGGTGGGTCGGAAGAATCAGGCTGGCTTTCTTTGAAATGACGATCTTCTCCTTCGGGTCTATTCCCATCTTTGCGATGTTGCCGCATTCCTCGCGGAAAGTGACCGGGTCGAAGACCACACCGTTGCCGATAATGTTGGTCGAGCCCTCACGGAATATTCCGGAAGGGATGCTTCTCACGACGAAACTGTGGCCTTCGAAATGGAGGGAGTGCCCGGCATTCGGACCTCCCTGGAATCTCGCCACTGCCGGATAGCGTCCGGCGAGGACATCGACAATCTTTCCTTTTCCCTCGTCTCCCCACTGGAGTCCGAGTACCACGTCAAGTTTTGAGCTCATATTGTTTTCTTTTGTTATCTTTTTCAGAATGGAAGGTCATCAGCCGGATTGTCGGCGTCAGGGGCTGGCCCGGCAGGCCGGAAAGAACCTGCGGCTGGATCTGCCTTGTAGGCAGGGGCCACAGGAGCGGCATACGGAGCAGGAGCCTGTCCGGCAGGAGCAGGAGTCTGTCCGGCAGGAGAAGCCCCGTAGGTTGCGCCTGCAGGCGCTTCGGAAGCCGGATTGTCGCTCTTCCTTCCGAGGAGCTGGATGCCGTCGACCGTGACCTCGGTAGTGTAGCGTTTCTGTCCGGACTGGTCAGTCCAGGACCTGGTCCTGAGTTTGCCTTCGATGTAGACCTGGCTTCCTTTCCTGATGTATTTCTCCGCCAGGTCTGCGGAATTTCTCCAAGCTACGATGTTGTGCCATTCCGTGTTTTCCCGGAGTTCTCCGTTACGGTCACGATAGCGTTCTGTCGTTGCAAGGGTAAAGGTTGCGACCTTCGCGCCACCGTTCGCACCCTGCGCTCCTCCGTCAAGGTAACGTACTTCCGGGTCTCTGCCAACGTTACCGATAAGCATTACTTTGTTCAGTGACATATTCTTAAGATTTGATGTTGTCTGTCTGTGCCGCGGGTCTCCTCCTCCGCCAGGAGGCCTGGACACCCGAAATGCTATGCAATTTAGGCAAAATGGACTAGTTTAGCAAGTCGCGGCACCCTACTTTTGCGCATTCTCCATCGCAGAGAGGTCGGGCTCGATTCCTGTCATCAGGGAATAACCGGTCAGGGCCTGGCTCAGAAGCCATTTCTTGCCTTCTATGTAAGTCGCGTCTGCGGAAATCATCTTGATTCTCTCCTCTTCCCCGAATGAAGGATTCTTGTAGTTGGCCTCCAGGATCACCTTCCCGTGCCCCGAATCCCTCCCGGCATAGTCGTCGGCGGAAAGCTCCCGGATTTCATCAAGGGCTGCAGGCAGGGTGTAGATGACGAGGTCGCATTCCTTGACGGCCTCCTTGAAATCCGTCAGGGGGTCCACTATGAAACCGTACTCAGGCAACTCATCGGCAATGGCCTGAGCCTTCTCAGGGGTCCTGTTCATCAGCACCGTGGCGAATCCCATCTCTGCCGCTGCCACCGCCGCTGCCCTTCCTGCTCCTCCGCAGCCCACGACAAGGGCTTGAGGCTCTCTGGTGAAAGTCCTGTCCAGACAGGCGCGGAAGAACTGGTGGATCTTGATGAAGAACCTGTCTCCGTACTCCTTCAGGAATTCCCTGGTGATGCCGGGATAGTAGGCCTCTGCCACAGCGACGATTATGCCGGTGAAATCGGAGTTGTGCGCCTCGATTCCGTTCCCGGTCTTCACCAGCAGGTTCGTGGCGCCTATCTTGGCGACCGGCCCCGAGATCAGCCCTTTCCCTTCCGCGGCGAGCGCAAGGACCCGGGCGTAAGCCTTTTCCTTGAATGGGGCCGTCACGTTGATGGCTTTGTAGTCAGAGAGGAATCTTGAATATGATGACTCGAAGTCGCTGCCCTCGATGAGGTCGTAGCCGTAGGGAGTCCCGTCTGCCTGGACCTTGTCTGAATATGCCGCCCTGAACAGTGCAGGACTGCCTGAAGTCTTTATCGGATCACCGATGAGGCCGAATCTGTCCATATCGCTTTTTGCTTGTTTGCCGGTTGAGTCCCGCGCTTGCGGAACCGGGGTTACTGTCTTTGTCTAAGGGCTTCGAACAATAGGATCGCTGCGGAGACCGACACGTTGAGCGAATCCAGCCGTCCCAGCATCGGAATCCTGATGTGCGCATCGGCGGCAGCCCGCCATGTGTCTGAAAGTCCTGTCGACTCCGTCCCCATCACGATGGCTGTGGGACCTGTCATGTCGGTGTCGTAGTAGAGTTCCGAGTCCTGGAGCTGGGCTGTCAGGATCCGGATTCCCCTGGATTTCAGCCACCCGATGGTGTCCCCGGTGGTTGCGGCTGCGACCTGGAGGGTAAAGACCGCACCGATGCTTGCCCTGATCAGGTTCGGATTGTAGAGGTCGGTCAGCGGGTCGCAGATGATGACTGCATCGGCGGCAGCGGCATCTGCACTCCTAAGGACGGCACCCAGATTTCCCGGCTTCTCGACGCTTTCGAGCACGATGACAACCGGGTTGTCTCCAAGATGCAGATCTTCCAGAGTCCTTTCCTTGTTCTGGATTTCGGCAATTATGCCCTCCGTGCCCCCTCTGTAGGCTATCTTGTCGTAGATTTCTGCAGGTATCTGCACCAGCCCCACATCGCAGTTGACCTTCCGGGCCCGGGCCACAAGCTCCTCGGCTTCCTTCTCCCCGAGGATCTCCTCACAGATGAAAAGAGTCTGCGGGATGAAACCTGCTTCAAGGCAGTGCCCCAGTTCCCGCCTGCCTTCCACCACGAAGAGCCCTTCCCGCCGTCTTGCGCGGGATTTCTCCTGGAGTTCCAGAAGTCCCTTTATCCTGGGATTCCTGGCTGAAGTGACCGTCTTTGCCCCGAACATAGGTTCCTTATTCGGAAGCCTTTGCAATCTTTTCAGGACGCATCTGAGGGAAGAAGAGAACGTCCTGGATCGTGGTCTGTCCGGTCATGAACATGGTGAGCCTGTCGATACCCATTCCGAGGCCTGAGGTAGGAGGCATGCCATATTCGAGAGCCCTGACGAAGTCATAGTCGATGAACATCGCCTCGTCGTCGCCCTTGCTCTTGAGCCTGGCCTGCTCCTCGAATCTTTCGAGCTGGTCGATAGGGTCATTCAGCTCTGAATATGCATTGGCGAGTTCCTTGCCGCAGACGAAGAGCTCGAAACGCTCTGTGAGGGTGTCATCTTCGCGGTGTCTCTTGGTGAGAGGAGACATCTCGACAGGGTAGTCGGTGATGAAAGTAGGTTCTATGAGCTTGTCCTCTGCATAGGCTCCGAAGATGGCATCTATGAGCTTGCCCTTGCCCATGGAAGGATCGATCTCGACTCCGAGCTTCTTGCAGGTCTCCCTGAGCTGGTCCTCGTCCATGCCCTTCACGTCGACACCGGCATATTCCCTGATGGCTTCGAGAATAGGCAGCCTGCGGTAGCCGGCCTTGAAGTCGATGGTGTGCTCGCCGATGGTGACGGTGGTCCTGCCGTGGAGCTTCATGGCAATCTTCTCAAGCATCTTCTCGACGAATTCCATCATCCACTTGTAGTCCTTGTAGGCGACGTAGATTTCCATGCAGGTGAATTCCGGATTGTGGGTCTTGTCCATTCCTTCGTTGCGGAAGTCCTTGGCGAACTCATAGACTCCGGAGAAGCCTCCGACGATGAGTCTCTTGAGGTAGAGCTCGTTGGCGATTCTCATGTAGAGGTCGATGTCGAGGGCATTGTGGTGGGTGATGAAAGGACGGGCTGTGGCTCCTCCCGGAATGCTCTGGAGGATCGGGGTCTCGACCTCAAGGCAGCCGGCTTCGTTGAAATATTCCCTCATCGTGGCAATGATCTGCGCTCTTTTGATGAAGGTGTCCTTGACGTGCGGGTTGACGATCAGGTCGACATATCTCTGACGGTAACGCAGTTCAGGATCCGAGAATGCGTCGAAGACCTTGCCGTCCTGTTCCTTGACGATAGGGAGCACCCTCAGCGACTTGCTCAGGAGGGTGAGCTCCTTGGCATGCACTGAAAGCTGGCCGGTCTGGGTCACAAAGGCGAAACCCTTGATTCCCACGATGTCGCCGATGTCGAGGAGTTTCTTCCAGACTGTGTTGTACATCGTCTTGTCCTCTCCCGGGCAGATCTCGTCTCTCTTGACGTAGATCTGGATCCTGCCGGTCTCATCCTGCAGCTCCCCGAAAGATGCCGCGCCCATGATTCTGCGTGACATCACGCGTCCGGCTATGCAGACTTCCTGGAAATTGCCCTTTTCCGGGTCGAATTCCCGCTGGATGCATGCGGCTGTGGTGTTTACTGGATAAAGTGGTGCCGGATAGGGGTTTATGCCGAGTTCCTTGAGCTTTGCGAGAGACTCCCTGCGGATGGTCTCCTGTTCGTTGAGTTCAGTATATGCCATGTCTTTACAGTTTATATTCAAGATAATAGGCCGCTATTACGGCCTATCTACAAAATTACTACTTTAAATTCTAATTGTGAAATTAAAGTAGTATCTTTGTTGTATTATGACTAAAGAGCGCAAGTGGATACTCAAGGATCCGGCCGATCCGGAGAAGGTGGGAAGACTTTCCGCCGAACTGGGCATTGACCGTGTCCTTGCGGAGCTCCTTGTCAAGAGGGGAGTGGAGACTTTCGAGCAGGCGCGCTCTTTTTTCCGTCCCAGCCTTGACGACCTTCATGATCCCTTCCTGATGAAGGACATGGACAAGGCCGTGAAGAGGCTCAGGACAGCCATAACCACAGAGGAAGGCATCCTTGTCTACGGGGATTATGATGTGGACGGAACGACGGCCGTCGCTTTGGTATATTCATTCCTGAGGAGATATTCCACGAATGTCGATTTCTACATTCCTGACCGCTATGAGGATGGCTACGGCCTGTCCTACAGGGGAATAGACTGGGCGAAGGAACACGGGTTCAGCCTCATCATCACTCTGGACTGCGGCATCAAGGCCAATGAAAAGGTCGATTATGCCGCTTCGCTGGGCCTCGATGTGATAATCTGTGACCACCATCTCCCGGAGTCCACCATCCCTGCCGCGGTCGCAGTGCTCGATCCCAAGCGCGAGGATGACAATTATCCTTTTGACGACCTGAGCGGCTGCGGAGTCGGCTTCAAGCTTGTTCAGGCATATTCACGAGAATATGACATCCCCTTCGAGACCCTTATCCCCCTGCTTGACCTGCTGGTAGTCAGCATTTCCGCCGACCTTGTCTCTATGACCGGGGAGAATCGCGTCCTGGCCCATTTCGGGCTCAGACAGCTCAATGAGAATCCGCGCAAGGGGCTTCAGGCGATAGCTACCCTTTCGAAACTTGAACCGGGGCATCTGTCCATCGATGACATCGTTTTCAAGATAGGTCCCAGGATCAATGCCGCCGGCCGCATGGAGTCCGGCAGACTCGCGGTCGAACTCCTGACGTCCTCCGATGAGCATTCCGCTGCCGTTGTGGGCGAGAAGATCAACGACAACAACAACGAACGCAAGTCGATCGACAGGGAAATCACCCAGGAGGCTCTTGAAATGGTCCAGAGCGGGGCTGCCCTCTCGTCTTCTGCCGCCACGATCGTCTACAATCCCAACTGGAACAAGGGAGTGGTCGGGATTGTGGCTTCCCGTCTGGTCGAGGCCTTCTACAAACCTACCATAGTCCTGACCAAGTCCAATGACTTCATCACCGGTTCCGCCAGGAGCGTTGCCGGTTTCGACCTGTATGAGGCAATCGACAGCTGCGCCGACCTGATGGAGAATTTCGGGGGTCATGTCTATGCCGCCGGTCTGACCCTGAGGGAGGAGAATCTCCCTGAGTTCGTCCGCCGCATCGAGGAGTTCATTTCCACGCGCATCACGCAGGAGATGCTGACCCCATTCACCGAGATCGACGCCCGTCTGGAGTTCAGCCAGATAACTCCGAAATTTTTCCGCCTGCTCAAGCAGTTCCAGCCGTTCGGCCCCGGTAACACGAATCCTGTTTTCCAGACCGAGAATGTCTATGATGGAGGAAAGGGACGGAAGGTGGGAGCAGACGGTGTGCACATGAAACTCGACCTGATCGACGAAAAGCAGCCGTTTCACCAGATTCCTGCGATAGCTTTCAACATGTCTGAATATTTCGACTACATCAAGGCCGGGAATCCTTTCGACATCTGCTATTCGATAGTCGAGAATTACTATCGGGGCAATTCCACCCTGCAGCTCCGCATCAAGGACATCAGGGAGCGGGAGGAACCGATCTAGTCTTTCACTCCGCCCAGGCAGAGGGCTGCAATCTCATCGGCAACCTGCCCGTAAGTTTTCCCTTCCAGGATGACAGTGATGTCCGCGCATTCTTCATAGATGCCGGAGCGCTTCTCCATAAGTTCCATGATTCGCTCCCTTATCGGCTGGCCGGTCCTGAGCATGGGCCTGTCGCCAGGAGATTCCAGAAGATTCTTCTCCAGAGTGTCCACCGAGGCCTTCAGGTAGATGCAGGTTGCATTCTCCCTGAGCATCTGTCTGCAGGATGCAGTTGTCACGGTGCCACCTCCCAGCGAGAGGATGCATTTTCTTCCCAGGTCCCCGTCTATCATGAATATGGAGTCCAGCGCAGCCACTTCAAGTTCGCGGAAGCCTTTTTCTCCATCTTCCCTGAATATGTCGGGAATGCTCCTGCAGGTCACATTCTCGATGAAATCATCCAGGTCTATCAGTTCGTACCCCGGAAGCCTGTCCACAAGAAGTTTCCCCACGGAACTCTTCCCGCAGCCCATGAATCCGATCAGTGCAATGTCCTTCATCCTAGAAAAGTGTTGGCTCCTCGAGGTCTCCGATGTCAGGGATTCTGTCAGTGTCCGGAATGTCATTCACGTTCTCCTCGATTGCCGCTATGATGTCGGCGGGTTCCTCCTGAGGGATATCGTCTTCATCCTTGTGCAGAGGCTCGACGAAGCGGACGGCTTCCAGATCGTACTGGTGGCATTTCTTGCCCTTTGCCGCGATTCCCTTCTTGGCGATGTATTCTTCGGCATCAACCCTTTCCGGGTCTCTGTGGGCATATTTCCCACCGAATGTGACCTCGAACTGAGGATGCTTCTCGTCCGTCAGCTCCACGAGATAGGACTTTGGAGCGTCCGAGATGAAGGAAACGAGTGTGTTGTCGCTGAGAGGGAAGCTGAACCTTTTGACATAGAAGCACTTGGCCGATCCGTCGTAGTAAAGTGCAGTGAAAGTCTTGTCCGGTTCGAGTTTCTCGATCCTGAGAACATCGCCCTGATAGCGGTTTGAAACGTCGAACGATGTCGTGTAGTAGGTACCGTCCCTGAACACTGCAAGGACCTTGTCCTCCGCCCCGAATTCTCCGAGATAGAGTCCTCTCTGTTCATCATTGAGCTTCTGGATGTCGGCATCGTACCAGATGTCCTTTCCTCCGATTGTGGAGACTCCCTTGCTCTTGATCTGGATTCTCGCCACAGGATTCTTTGTGACCAGATTGCCTCTCGACGCCTTTCCCTTGATGGCCAGGGTCGAGAAGTCGTATTCAAGCTGTGACTTCTTAAGATTAGGACGCGGTCTGAGGTAGATCCTCACGGTCTCGGCCTCTCCGTTGTGGTTGACCGTGAACCAGAGGATCTTCGAGCCCGGTTCCCCTGTCGTGATGTCATATTCCTTGTCCCTGGTCACGCTTGTGATGGCAAAACGCTTCGCATAGTGTATGGAGCTCTTGCCTTCGCGGTAGATGACATTGTAGATGGTCCTCGTGTCGCTTCTGTTGAACAGGCCCACGTAGAGGAGATCCTTTCCGAAGAAGGCTTTGTCAGTGACTTTCGCGACCCTGTACTTGCCATCCTTACCGATGACAATTATTTCAGAGAGATCGGAGCAGTCGCAGATGAAGACTCCATTGTCGTCCTTCTTCATGCCGATGCCCACGAATCCTTCTTCGTAGTTGGCGTAGAGCTTGGCGTTGTTGCTGACGACCTTTGTGACCGCAATTGTCTCGAAGGCAGTTATTTCTGTCTGGCGGACAAACGGTTTTCCGTACTTTCGCCTGAGGCTGCGGAACCACTCGATAGTGTAGTCGGTGATGTGTTCGATGTCATTCTGCACCTCGGCCATCTCGGCTTCGATTCCGCGGATCTTTTCGTCAAGGACCTTGGTGTCGAACTTTGAAATCTTGCGGACAGGCTTCTCGACCAGCTTGTCGATGTCCTCTCTGGTGATCTCCCTGCGGAGGAGGTCCTGGAACTCCTTCATCCGGCTGAATACATCATCCATCTGCTCTTCCCAGGTCTTCTGGTCGAGTTCGAGGAGCTTGTAGATCCGGTTTTCGAAGAATATCCTTTCCAGAGAGTCGTAGTGCCACTGGCTTTCAAGCTCCTCCATCCTGATCCTGAGCTGCCAGAGCAGAAGATCCCTGGTGTGGTTCGTGTCATAGATGAGGATGTCCTTGACGGAGAGGAACTGCGGCTTGTTGTCCACGATCACGCAGGCGTTCGGAGCGATGTTGCATTCGCAGTCTGTGAATGCGTACAGGGCATCGATTGTCTTGTCCGGAGACACGTCGTTCGGCAGATGGATGACAATCTCCACCTTTTCGGTCGTCATGTCCTCGATCTTCTTGATTTTGATCTTGCCCTTGTCCTTTGCCTTTATGATGGATTCCTTGATGGTCTCCGAGGTCTTTCCGTACGGAATCTCAGTGATGGCTATGGTGTTCCTGTCGATCTTCTCGATCTTTGCCCGGACCTTGACGTTGCCTCCGCGGGCTCCGTCCTTGTAGTTGCTGCAGTCGGCGGAGCCTCCGGTAGGGAAGTCCGGGTAGATGGTGAAGTCCTCGCCCTTCAGGATGCTTATCGATGCATCGAGAAGTTCGTTGAAGTTGTGCGGGAGGATCTTGGATGCCATTCCCACTGCGATGCCTTCCGTGCCCTGCGCGAGCAGGAGAGGGAAGCGTACCGGGAGCTCGGTAGGCTCCTGATTCCTGCCGTCGTAGGAGGTCATCCAGTGTGTGATCTTGGGATCGAATATGACTTCTTTGGCAAATTTGCTGAGTCTCGCCTCGATGTAACGCGGAGCGGCATTGCTGTCTCCTGTGAGTATGTTTCCCCAGTTTCCCTGGCAGTCGATCAGAAGACCCTTCTGTCCGAGCTGCACAAGGGCGCCAAGGATACTCTGGTCACCGTGCGGATGGTACTGCATCGCCTGACCGACGATGTTCGCCACCTTTGTGTAGCTTCCGTCGTCCATCTTGTACATTGCGTGCAGGACACGTCTCTGGACAGGTTTCAGACCATCGACGATGTGCGGGACGGCTCTCGCGAGAATGACATAGGAGGAATAGTCCAGAAACCAGTCCTTGAACATTCCGGAAAGCTTGAACTTCCTGCTGTCCGATTTAAGAAGCCGTTCGTACTTTCCTGTCGGAACAGCGTCCATCACCTCTTTCTGCTCTTCTTCTTCACCGTTCTCTTCCGGAGTACGGATGTCATCCCATTCTTCGTTTGCCATATCAATGAATAACCTTCAAGTCTTTTCTTCTTCTGCCTTCTTTGCCTTGGCCTACTCCTCGTAGCCGAATTTCCTGAGTTCCCTGCGGCTTTCCCTCCAGTCGGAATCGACTTTCACGAACAGCTGCAGGAAGACCTTCTTCTGGAAGAAATCCTCCATGTCCAGTCTGGCCTCGGTCCCGACCTTCTTGAGGGCCGATCCTCCCTTTCCTATTATGATTCCTTTCTGCGAATCGCGCATGACGAAGATCACCGCACTGATCTCATAGCGGTCCCTGCCCTCCTTGAAAGCCTCGATTCCTACTTCGCAGCTGTAGGGAATCTCCTGGCTGTAGTTCTCCAGGATCTTCTCCCGGATGATCTCCGAAGCGAAGAATCTCAGGCTCCTGTCCGTGAACTGGTCCTTGTCGAACCAAGGAGGCGAAAGGGGAAGCCTGCTCACTATCGCGTTCAGGATGCTTTCCAGATTGAAATGCTCCTTTGCGGAGACCGGAATCACCAGGGCATCGGGAAGCGTCTTCTGCCAATACTCCAGAAGCGCCAGCACCTTCTGCTGGTCGCTGATGTCTATCTTGTTGACGGCGACCACCACCGGGCAGTCCAGTTTCCGGAGCTTTTCAATATATTCGGAATTCTTGTCGCTCTTCTCGACCACATCGGTGACATAGAGGATGATGTCGGCATCGCCTATGGCGGTGTCCACGAATTTCATCATGTCCTCCTGCAGCCGGTAGGTAGGCTTGAGCATGCCAGGCGTGTCGGAATACACAATCTGGTAATCGTCTGTGTTGACGATGCCCATTATCCTGTGCCTGGTAGTCTGGGCTTTTGCCGTCACGATTGACAGCTTCTCCCCGACGAGGGCATTCATAAGGGTGGATTTGCCGACATTCGGGTTGCCTATGATGTTGACGAATCCGGCCCTGTGACCTGTCTTCTGGCTTCCGCTAGACATAAGCGCCCATTTTGAGCACGTTCACTTCACCTTCGCTGAGGTATCTCCATTCGCCTTTCTTCAGGCCCTTCTTGGTCACCCCGGCGAAATAAACCCTGTCAAGAGCCTTGACATCGTAGCCGAGGGATTCGAATATCCTGCGGACGATTCTGTTCTTGCCCGAATGGATTTCGATCCCGAGCCTTCTGTGGTCGTGGGCGTCGATATATTCAAGTTCGTCAGCCTTGATGTTCCCGTCGTTGAGGTCCAGTCCTTCGGTGAGGATCTTCACCTTGTCTTCCTCGCTGAGAGGCTTGTCCAGGATCACCTGATAGATCTTCTTCTTGTTGTAGGAAGGATGGGTGAGCTTCTCGGCAATCTCTCCGTCATTGGTGAACATCAGGACACCCGTGGTGTTCTTGTCGAGTCTTCCTACAGGGAACACCCTGACCTCGGTGCCCTGGAGCAGGTCCATGACGGTCTTGTCGGCGTGAGGATCGCTTGCACTGGTCACGTAACCCTTCGGCTTGTTCATCACGATGTACACCTTATCCTCGCCCTTGAGCTTTTCTCCGTTGAAACGGATGTCATCCTTGATGACATTGACTTTCGTTCCAAGTTCGGTGACTACGACTCCGTTCACGGTGACCACACCGGCAAGAATGAAGTTGTCGGCCTCCCTCCTGGAGCAGACTCCGGAATTCGCGATGAATTTGTTGAGGCGTACCTCCTCCTGGATCGGAGTCGCTACGGTGTCGTTGTCCGAATATGCTGTGTTGTCAATCTGCGGCTGCTTCGAGAGCATCAGATTGATTCCTTCCTTGTCTGTCTCGGTGAAATGGAAATCGTTGCGCTTTCCAGGTTTGCGGTTGGCAGGACGGTTCTGCTGTCCGAAGCCGCCCCTGTTTCCCTGTTTTCCTGCGAAATTCCTGCGGTTGCCGCTGTCCGGACGGTTCTGTGAATATGGCCTTCTCTCACCGTTGACTGAACCTGTGTCGTGGCTCCTGCCCTGTCCGTATGAAGGACGGTTCTGGAAGTCCGGCCTGCGCTGTTCCCTCTCGCCGTCTCTGTAGCCTCTATAGCCGCCGTTGCCGTAACCGCTGTTGCCACCGTTGCCGTAGCCGCCGTTGCCACCGTTGCCGTAGCTGCCGTTGCCGTCATTGCTGCGGCTGCCGTAATTGTTCCTGCGCTGTCCGTAGGCAGGACGGTTCTGTGAATATGGTCTTCTCTGACCATCATCCTGACCGTTTCCGAAGTTTCTGTTCTGTCCGTATGAAGGACGCGACTGCGAAGAATAATTGCCGGACTCCCTGCGAGGTCCCGAAGTACGTGGACCGTGATGGTCGTAGGACTTGTATTCTCCATTGGATGTCGAAGATGCTGCAGGACCGGAACTCTTCCTCGGTCTGAGCTTTCTTCCCTCTGCCGAATACCCGCTGCGGTATTCGTTTCTGCCGGCGTACTCGCTACGCCTTTCGAATTTCTTTTCTTCCATAATCAATGTGGCTCACGCCACGGGTTAAGAGTGAATATAAATAGTTTATTTCAACTTGAATATGTAGGTGATCGTCCCCTGTTGCAGTGCTGGCGCATCAGCGCTCTGGTTGAAGTGCGCCTTCATGGCAGCCGCTCTGGCAGCTGCCCAGAGAGACTGGTTGTTTACTGTCGTTCCCTTGGCTCCCGGGACGGCCTTGGTGACATTGCCGTAATTGTCCACCCAGATGTCCACGACTACCGTACCCTCGTCCTGGACCGTGTACGAAGGCCTAGGAAGAGCTCCGAGCACGTTTCTGCCCTTGAGCCTGGCGTTCGGGGCACTGTCAGTCTTTCCTGTCGAGGTGTTGCCCTCGGGGTGCCCGGCCTTGAATTCGTCCTTCGGATCCCTGGCCCCGTGCGGAGCAACGGAGGAATCCTTCCTGCTCATCCCCGGGAAGAGGGAATTCCTGTCGATTTCCTCCTTCTGTACAGGTGTCTCCACATCTCCGAAATCGTCAGGTTTCCCTTCGGCAGCCTTGTTCTCCGCCTCGCTTCTGTGAGGGGATTCGCTCTTCTGGATGAGGTTTACCGGCTTCTGCTTGTCGACCGTCTCAGCCTGAGGCATCCTTCCGTAGCGCTGCCTGCGGATGACCGGCTGCTCCTCTTCCTCGAAATCAATCAGGAAGGCCTGCTCCTGAGGAGGAGGATAAAGGTACTTTATCCCCGTGAAGCTGCAGAACAGCAAAGCGACCAGATGGACCGCCACCGTCAGCACGACGCCGGTCACGGTTGCGGTTTCGCTCTTTTTCTTTCTGTCACGAAGATACTGTTTCATCATTCAGGCTGTGTGGCAAGTATGACTTTGTAATGGTTTCTTTTCGCGATGTTCATCACTCCTACGATCTCCCTGACAGGGACGGTCTCGTCGGAATAGATCGAGAAGGTCGGGTCCTCCTCGGTCTGGAGAAGGTCGATCAGCCCGTCTTCGAGGTCGACGAACTGGATCGGAGTCTCGTTGCCGTTGAGGTGGTAGGTGTAAGTGTCGTCACCCCAGTCCTTTATGGACACGGTAACGGTCGCCTTGGCGCTGACCTGCCCTGTGCTCTTGGGGAGCAGGAGCTTGAGCGCGTTCGGGTTGACCAGGGTCGAGGTGATCAGGAAGAAGATCAGCAGCAGGAACACAAGGTCGGTCATCGAAGACGTCACGGTCTCCGAAAGTGCCTTTGTGGATCTCTTGAAAGCCATCTTCTATCTCTCCTCTTCGTTGTCTGCAGGTTCATGCAGAAGGTCCATGAAATCGATTGTCGCGTTCTCCATCTTGAACACCAGGTTGGATATCTGCGATGTGAGGTAGTTGTAGCCGAAGTAGGCTATGATACCCACGGTAAGACCTCCGATGGTGGTGATCATTGCGGTGTAGATACCGCTGGAGAGAAGGGTGATGTCGATGTTGTTGCCTGCGTTGGCCATGTTGAAGAATGCCTGGACCATACCGAGCACCGTTCCGAGGAATCCGATCATAGGTGCGCCTCCGGAGATGGTTGCCAGGGTGGTCAGACCCTTTTCGAGCCTTGCGATCTCGACATTGCCCATGTTCTCGACGGCTGCCTGGATGTCGGAAAGCGGACGTCCGATTCTCTCGATGCCCTTCTCGACAAGCCTGGCGACAGGTGAGTCGTATTTTTCGCACAGGGCGATTGCCGACTTGATCTTGCCTTCGTGAATATAGTCACGGATGTCCCTCATGAAATTCTTGTCAACTTTCTGAGCCTTGCTGATCATCCACCACTTCTTTCCGAAGATGTAGATCGCAATGACCGACAGAATGGCGAGGACAATCATCAGGAAACCTCCCTTCGAAGCCATCTGGATCAGTGAATATGTCTGTTCGACCTGCTGCGGTGCTGCCTGAGCTGCGGCTGCTGCGTTTGTCATGGTCTCTGCCATGACCGTATCAAGGCCTTCGGCCTGAAGTAATTGGAACAACATGGTGTATCGTACGTTTTTTTAACCTGCAAAATTAATCATTTTTCGGACTTATTCCTAATAATTCACTTTGCTTAGGAACAATGCGTTTCCGGGTACCGACTCGCCGGCTTCGCTTCTTGTTCCGCCACCTGTCAGGGTCTCGATCCATTCCTCCGGATGCCGTCCCCTGCCGACATCAAGAAGGGAACCGACCACCGCTCTCACCATATTCCTGAGGAATCTGTCCGCTCTGATGGTGAACACAAGGTAGTCTCCTTCTTCCGAAGGGTAGCCCAGGAGGCTGACATGCGTGGGTGAATATGTCTCCCAACGCGCAAGGCTGACGGTGCAGACCGATGTCTTGCTGTTGCCTCCGGTCTTCTCGAAACAGCTGAAATCGTGCCGTCCGATAAGGAATCTGGCCGCGCGGTTCATTTTTTCCACGTCGAGCCTGTAGGGACAGAGGTATGAATATGCCGTCATGAAGGGGTCCTTCTTCCTGTGGATGAAATACTTGTATTCCCTCATGGTGGCATCGAACCTGGCATGGAAAGAAGGGTCGGCCGGGACTATGGAATGCACCCTGATACCGGTAGGAATCATGGCATTTATTTTGTAGCAAAGTGCCGTTGCGTCCAGGTCTGGAAATTCCGAGTCGAAGTGGGCTACGTAGTTCACTGCATTCACCCCTGAATCCGTCCTCCCGGCGCCCGTGACGGAAACCTTTTCCCGCAGGAGGGTCGACAGCGCATTCTGGAGACTTTCCTGAACGGTTTTGGCATCATGTTGAATCTGCCAGCCGCAGTAGGTGGAGCCATCGTAGGAAAGGACTGCTTTGTAACGCATTTGTTTGAGTTTTAGTAATTACAAAAATATCAAAAAATAACCATAATGGAAACTGTAAACATCAAAGAACTGAATGACAGAATCCAGCAGGAGAGTTCCTTCGTGGACATGCTTTCTCTCGAGATGGGGAAGGTCATTGTCGGCCAGAAGCATCTTGTCGAGAATCTCCTCATAGGACTTCTTGCCAATGGCCACATTCTTCTTGAAGGCGTTCCCGGACTTGCCAAGACTTTGGCAATCAGTACGCTTTCTCAGGCTGTGGATGCGAAGTTCAGCCGTATCCAGTTCACTCCGGACCTTCTTCCGGCGGATCTTGTCGGCACGATGATATATTCACAGAAAGATGAGAAGTTCGAAGTGCACAAGGGCCCTGTCTTTGCCAACTTCGTTCTGGCTGATGAGATCAACCGAAGCCCCGCCAAGGTGCAGTCTGCCCTTCTCGAGGCCATGCAGGAGCGTCAGGTGACCATCGGCGACTCCACTTTCAAGCTTCCCGAGCCGTTCCTTGTGATGGCTACCCAGAACCCTGTGGAGCAGGAGGGAACCTATCCGCTTCCTGAAGCCCAGGTGGACCGTTTCATGCTCAAGGTCGTGGTAAGCTATCCGAAAAAGGAGGAGGAAAAGCAGATCATCCGGATGAACAACACCGGCTCTTTCCCGAAAGCCAATGCCGTGGTCAGGCCGGAGGACATCATCCGTGCGCGCAATGTCGTCAGGGATGTGTACATGGACGAGAAGATCGAACGTTACATCGTGGACATCGTCTATGCCACCCGTACTCCTGATGACTACGGTCTGGGTAAGATCAAGGACCTCATCTCCTTCGGAGGTTCCCCGCGTGCCAGCATTTCCCTGGCTGCGGCTTCCAAGGCCTATGCCTTCATCAAGAGGAGGGGATATGTTATTCCGGAAGATGTCAGGGCTGTCTGCAACGAGGTGCTCAGGCACAGGATCGGTCTCACCTATGAGGCTGAGGCTGAGAATGTCACCACCGAGCAGATCATTTCCGAAGTCATCAATGCTGTCGTAGTTCCGTAACGGTCATGGCTTCTGAATCTTCTGCAAACGAACTGCTCAGGAAGGTCAGGAAAATCGAAATCCGGACCAGGGCTCTGTCTCACCAGATTTTCGCCGGCGAGTACCACAGCGCGTTCAAGGGACGCGGTATGGCCTTCAGCGAGGTCCGTGAGTACCAGTACGGAGATGATGTGCGTTCCATGGACTGGAATGTCACGGCCCGTCTCCGTTCGCCCTACGTGAAAGTGTTCGAGGAGGAGAGGGAGATGACAGTTGTGCTTCTGGTGGACATCAGCCGTTCAGGGCTGTTCGGAACCAGGCAGAGAACCAAACGCGACCTCATTGCCGAGATTGCCGCGGTCCTGTCCTTTTCCGCCAGCATCAACAATGACAAGGTCGGAGCGCTGTTCTTCAGCGACAGGATCGAAAAGTTCATCCCTCCGAAAAAAGGACGCAGCCATCTGCTCCACATTATCCGTGAGATCATCGAACTGAAGCCGGAGTCGGATGGGACCGATGTCGGCATGGCTCTGAGGTATCTCACCAATGCCATCAAGAAGAAATGCACCGCCTTCCTGCTCTCGGACATGCTGGATGTCGATTCTGACGGCAGTCCGCGCTATGAGGATGCCCTCAAGGTGGCCCGCAACAGGCATGACATTTCGGTGATCAAGGTCTATGATCCCAGGGAGCAGACCATCCCGGATGTCGGACTTCTTCATGTGAAGGACTCCGAAACGGGCAGGTCCGCCTGGATCAATACCTCGTCCGGCAAGGTCAGGTCTGAATATTCAAGATGGTTCGGCAGGGTGGCCGAGAATGAAAGAAAGTTGTTCAACCGCTATCAGATCGATTCCGTGGACATCGCTACAGATTCGGATTACGTGAAAGGTCTGATGGCGTTTTTTGGTAGAAGATAGCCGATGAAGAAGATGCTCTCCTGTGCAGCCATTCTGGCCCTGTGTCTTCCGGTGGCCTTCCCTGTCCCTGTCAGCGGGCAGGATGCGGCCGTGAAGCCGGGAGAAACTATCGAAATGACCGGCTCATTCCTCGAGCCGCTCCAGAAGAGGGATTCGGCCCTGATAGCCGACCAGTTCCGCTATGGCTTTCATCTCAAGGATGTCCCGGCCGGAACCAGATTCATGCTCCCGGACCTTTCCAAGGGTCTGATGGACAGTGTGGATGTTGTCAGCCCTTGGCTTGTTGACACGGTGAAGGTCCACGGCAGCAGGAAATCCCCTTCCGCCTACGACATAGATGTCTCGATGGTTCTGACCTCATTCGAGGAGGGCCGCAGGGATCTTGTCCCTCTGGCTGTCGGTCGCAGCGGACCGGACGGCAGAGTCGACACTCTGGTGTTCGACCCGCAATCGATCGAATTCTTCACGATGCCGGTGGACACCGCCACTTACAGGATCCATGACATCAAGGGTCAGATCCGCTATCCTCTGACTTTTGCAGAACTGCTGCCTTATGTGGCTCTTGTCTGGGGCATTGCGATCGTCGCGATTCTCGTCTGGATCCTGCTTTCCAGAAAGAAGGCAGCCTCGGAGGAAGCCGCCTACAAGGATCCTCCCTATGTGGTTGCCCTGCGCAAGCTCGATCATTTCCGCAGCAACAAGTACTGGGCTCCGGAGAAACAGAAAGCCTACTATTCCGGGATCACCGATGCCCTGCGCGAGTACATAGCTGCCAGGTTCGGCTTCGATGCGATGGAGATGACCACTGCCGAGATATTCGGGAGGCTGCGCCACACGGATGTGCCTGCCGACCTCTATGAAGAGATGAAGACTCTTTTCGAAACGGCTGATTACGTGAAGTTTGCCAAGGCTTTCGCTTCCGATGAGGAGAATGCGGTTGCCCTTCCTTCAGCAGTGCGTTTCGTGACAACTACCTATCAGTCCCAGCTTGCCGAGGAGGAAGCAAAAGCTGCGGCGTCTGCCGGGGACAATGCGAAAGGAGGTGAAAAATAATGTATTTTGAATATCCATACCTTCTCTGGCTGCTGATTGTACCGGCTCTCCTTGCGGTCAAGTACGTGTATGATGAGCTCAGGGACCGTCGGCCTCATTTCAGGGTCTCTGTGAGGGCTCCCTGGATGGCGGGCGGAAGCACGGTTCTTGACAAAGTGCGGCATATTCCATTCATATTCAGGATTGCCGCTCTCTGCCTGATAATTGTCGCGCTGGCGCGTCCGCGGTCTTCTACCAAGGTGGAAAAGATTGACACCGAAGGTATTGACATCGCTATTGCGATGGATGTCTCCACGAGTATGCTGGCAAGGGATTTCACTCCCGACAGGATCAGCGCCGCCAAGGACATAGCCATCGAGTTCATCGCCCAGAGGCCTTCGGACCGGATGTCGATTGTCGTTTTTGCCGGTGAAAGTTACACGCAGTGCCCTCTGACCACCGACAGGGCGACTCTGATCAATCTTATGAAAGAGGTCTCTACGGACCTCATCGAGGATGGGACCGCGATAGGCAACGGACTTGCTACAGCGGTGGCCAGGCTGAAGGATTCGGATGCCAGGAGCCGTGTCATCATCCTGTTGACCGACGGCGACAACAACAGCGGTGAGATTGCGCCGGAGACTGCCGCCCAGATTGCCAAGACCTATGGCATGAGGGTCTATACAATCGGTGTCGGCGCCAATGGAATGGCTCCCTATCCGGTGATGACCCCTTGGGGTGTGGAGCTGCAGAATGTGCCGGTTGTGATCAATGAGCAGCTGCTCACAGACATCGCAACCTCGACCGGAGGCCGCTATTTCCGTGCGACCGACAACACGAAACTTGCGGAGATATATTCGGAAATAGGCAAGATGGAGAAGGCGCGCACGACGATCGACAGTTTCCCTGTCTACAAGGAACTTTTCCTGGGTTATGCTGTCGCTGCTCTCGTCCTGCTCATCCTTGAGATGCTGATCAGAATTTTCGTCTTGAAGAGATTGCCATGATAATATTCGCGAAACCATATTTCCTTTTCCTTCTGCTGCTGATTCCGCTCTTCTTCATCCTGGTCTGGCTGCTGATGTCGGTCAGGAAGCGCCGTCTGCGCAGGATGGGTGATGAGGAACTTGTCAGGCAGCTGATGCCTTCCTGGTCCAGGTCCAAGGTCTGGGTCAGGACGGTGCTCTATTCCCTGGCTTTCCTGTTTTTCGTAATCGGGCTTTCGAGACCTCAGATCGGGGCCAAGCTCACCGAGCACAAGACCAAGGGGGCGGAAATCATGATTGCCCTTGACGTGTCCAACTCCATGCTTGCGCAGGATTACTCTCCGAACAGGCTTGAAAGGGCGAAACTTGCAATTTCGAGGATCGCCGACAGGCTGCAGGGCGACAGGATCGGCCTTGTGATATTCGCCGGAACGTCTTTCGTGCAGCTTCCTATCACTACTGACTATGTCAGTGCCAAGATGTTCCTGAATTCGATATCCACTTCTTCGATACCTGTTCAGGGTACGGCAATCGGGGATGCGATAGGCACGGCGGCAAAGAGTTTCAGCGCCCAGAGCGAGAAAAGCCGCGCCATAATAGTGATTACGGACGGAGAGAACCACGAGGATGATGCGGTGGCTGCCGCCATGACGGCTGCCGAGGCCGGGGCAAAGGTCTATACTATCGGTGTCGGTTCGCCTGAGGGCCAGCCAATCCCTGTGGACGGTGATCTCCTCAAGGACAAGGATGGCAACATCGTAGTGACCAAACTGGATGAAGAATCCCTTATCGAGATTGCAGAGGCCGGAGGTGGCGCCTATGTCCACGCGGGGAATGATGAGTTCGGTCTGAATCCGTTAATCGATGACATCAGAAAAATGGATGATGAGCAATACAATTCTGTGATTTTCGAGGAATATGACGAGCAGTTCATGTACTTCCTGGCCATAGCTCTGGCTTTCTTCGTGCTGGAGATGCTCATCGGTGAAAGGAAATCGCGCAGGCATCTGTTTGAGAAGTAGAAATGATGAGGAACACAAGAATATTCATAACTGTTTTCGCAGGACTTTTCCTTTCCTGTCTGAGTCTCTGTGCGCAGGCGGACCGTTCGGAAGTGCGGGCCGGCAACCGGCAGTTCAGGAAGGGTAACTGGCAGAAGGCCGAGATTAACTACAGGAAGGCTCTCCTGAAAGATTCGACTTCATTTGCGGCCAGTTATAACCTTGCCGGGGCTCTGTACCGTGAGGAGAATTTCGAGGAGGCTGGCAAGGCTCTCGAGGCTGTCAGGGATGCCGCTCCTTTGTCGGTCAATGCCGCTGATTATTATTACAATCAGGGCAATGTGGCCGTGCAGGGGAAGGATTGGGGAGCTGCTGTCGAGGCTTACAGGCAGTCATTGCTGAGGAATCCTGGTGACATGGAGGCCAAGGAGAATTATGCTTATGCCAAGCTGATGCTGAAGAATCAGGAAAATGGTGGCGATGGTCAGAATCAGAACCAGGACCAGAACCAGGACCAGAATCAGGACCAGAACCAGAATCAGAACCAGGATCAGAATCAGAACCAGAACCAGGACCAGAATCAGGATCAGAACCAGAACCAGGGCAATCAGCCACAGCCGCAGCAGGGACAGATTTCTCCTCAGCAGGCTCAGCAATTGCTGAAGGCAATCCAGGCCAGGGAAAAAGAGACTCAGGAAAAGGTCAACAAGGAGAAGGCCGCAGTGATGAAATCGAGACAGAAAGAAAAGAATTGGTAGAAAGATATGAGAAGATTGTTGTATGTAACGGCATTGCTGCTGGCTGCCGTGTTGCGCATGTCAGCCCAGGATATTATCCGAGTCGAGGCACCGGAGGTGGTCGCGGCGGACGAGCAGTTCAACGTGACATTCGTCATCGAGGGTGAAAAGTCGCCATCGGATTTCTCGTGGTCTCAGGGTGATTCTTTCCAGCTGGTATGGGGGCCTCAGAAAGGCTCTTCCACGTCCATCCAGATCATCAACGGCAAGCGTTCCTCTTCCAGGCAGACGACGTTCACCTATATTCTCATGCCCACCGGAACCGGTACTTTCAGCCTTCCTGAGGCTACGGCAAAGGTCGGAGGAACGAAGATTTCTTCCCAGCCATTCTCGATTCAGGTTGTGAGCGATGGCGCTTCCTCCTCCCGTCAGCAGTCATCCGGTGGCGGTTCTGGTCCGGACAAGTCCTCGTCTTCTTCTTCGGGAACCTCATCCGCCGGAACGGTTTCTGACGATGACATATTCCTTAAACTCTCCGTAAACCGCAGCCAGGTTGTGATAGGCGAGCCTGTCACGGCCACTCTCAAGTTGTACCAGAGAGTGAATATTGCCGGCTTCGAGAATGCCAGATTCCCTTCTTTCAATGGCTTCTGGAGCCAGGAAACATATGCGCCGACCAATATCGAATTCAAGCGTGAGAGCTTTGATGACAAGATCTACAACACGGCAGTGCTCAGGACTTACACTCTCATACCTCAGCAGACCGGCACGATGACAATAGAACCGGCCGAACTTGTCTGTCTGGTCAATGTCAGGGTTGGGAACGGCATTTCCAACAGCATCTTCGACAGTTTCTTCCAGGATGAGTACAGGACCGTAAGGAAAAAGGTCAAGTCTTCTCCTGTCAGCATCAAGGTCAATCAGCTGCCTTCCGGTCAGCCGGCTTCGTTCGGAGGAGGTGTCGGCAGCTTCGGCATTTCGGCCAGGCTGACTTCCGATGAAATCAACGCCCACGATGCAGCCTCGCTGATCATCACCGTCTCGGGTCGAGGCAATGTCACTCTTCTGGAGGAACCGAAGGTGGATTTCCCGCCGGATTTCGAGGTGTATGACACCAAGACCACAGTCAGCGCGGACAAGAGCAACGGAGCTGTTTCCGGAAGCAAGTCCTTCGAATATCCTTTCATCCCGAGGAGCCCGGGAGAGTTTACGATAGGGCCGGTGGAATATTCCTACTATGACGTGAATTCGGGGAAATATGTCACCGTCTCCACCCAGCCTGTCACAATCAAAGTCGCCAGAGGCAAGGTTTCCGAGTCTGCCACTGTGGCTTCCGGCACTCCTTCCGGTGTAGAGAGAAGGGATGTCAAGAGCCTTGGAAACGACATCCGCTTCATCTCCACGAAGAGACCTGCTTTCAAGGAGTCCGGTTCGTTCTTTGCCGGAAGTCCGCTCTTTTTCGTGATTCTGGCCCTCCTGCTTTCGGGAAGCGCATTGTTGTGGCTTGCTCTCAGGAAGATGGCAGCAATGAAGGCTGACGTTGCCGGCTCCAGGAACAGGAAGGCGACCAAGATGGCTCTCGGGAGACTCAAGGTGGCTGACGAATATCTCGGCAGAAATCTCTACACTGCATTCTACGAAGAACTTCACAAGGCTTTGCTGGGATTCATCTCAGACAAATTGAACATGGATATGTCAGAAATGAGCAAGGAAAACATTATCTCTACCCTCCGGGAAGGAGGCGTGAGCGAGTCTCAGGCCAAGTCTTTCACTGATCTTCTTGATGCCTGTGAATTCGCCCGCTATTCGCCGGATGCGGGAAATCAGGCGATGAGGGCGCATTTCGACAGTGCCGTCGAGGCCATCTCGGGCATCGACTCGAGCTTGAAGGTGGACAGGAAGAAAACCAAGGGTGCAGGACTTGCCGTGGGATTGTTCCTGCTGTTCGGCTCTTCATTCATGGCAGATGCACAGTCTGATTCCTCGGTGTTCTCAATTGTTCAGGAGCCTGCGGATTCCGCCATCGCCGCAGTATCTGAAATCGATACTGAAGATGTGGATGCTCTCTGGGATGCCGGTGTGCAGGCCTACAGTGACGGCAGATTCTCAGATGCTGCTCAATTGTGGCAGGGAATAGTCGAGACCGGCATGACATCTCCAGAACTTTACTGCAATCTTGGAGATGCATATTTCAAGGAAGGAAACTATCCACAAGCAATTCTATACTATGAAAGGTCGCTCAAACTAGACCCTTCATATTCGGATGCCCGCTACAACCTCGCTTTTTGCGAAAACTTCGTTCAGGACAAGATCGAGTCTGTCCCTGAGTTCATCCTGAAGAGCCTTGCGCGCAAGATCTGCTATCTCATGGGCTCGAACTCCTGGGTCACCTTGTTCTTTGTCTTTCTGGTGATTGCGCTTGCAATGTTTCTGCTTTTCCTCCTGGGCTCCACCGCTTCCAGACGCAGACTCGGCTTCTTCAGCGGAGTCGTCGCGCTTGTGCTTTCGGTGTCGGCCTTGAGCTTCTCCCTCTGGCAGAAGAGCGACTGCCTTTCTGCTGACACGGCCATCGTGATGTCCCCCGTGTCTTCAGTCAAAAGTTCTCCTTCATCGACATCGTCGAAGGATCTGTTCGTCATCCATGAGGGTACGAAGGTAAACATCATCGACCAGGTCAATGGCTGGTACAACATTTCCCTTGCAGACGGAAGGCAGGGATGGGTCAGAAAGAATGACATCGAGGTAATCTGACGATTGCCCCGATGTCTGTTCCTTTTGCGTTGCCTGACTCCTAAAGGGTCTGGCCTCCTATGAATTCCCTCATTATCGAGGTCGGAGGGATGGCCTGGATCTCGTTGGGCTGAAGCGCGATGATGTAGTCCAGGAACTTCAGAAGCCTGGATGCTTCCGGATATGCCGGTGAATTCGGCGAAATCCTTCTCAGAAGCGGTTCTGCATAGTATTTGAGCAGCGGAAGCTCGAAGATGAGCGCGGAGTTGAAAATCGCGTCCGCATTTTCCTGGAACGGGAATATGTTCCTGCTCTCGCCGCGCCTTACGCTCGGCCAGCGGAGGATGGTGTCTTCCGGGCATATTCCCCTTGTCCTGTTGTCCCTGACCATTCTGCGCAGGAGGCGGTTCTCGGAGGTGGAGATGTTGTTGTTCTCATCGATGTTCAGGGATGTCAGCGCTGAAGCATAAACCCTGAATATCTTCGAGTCGTCCACAGCCGAGGTCATCTCCGGATTGAGGGCATGGATTCCCTCAAGTATCAGGATGTCATTCTCTTCCAGCCTGATCCTGTTGCCTTCGAAGGTCCTGCTGCCGGTCTTGAAATTGTACTTCGGGATTTCGACTTCCTCTCCGGCAAGGAGCTGGTTGAGCTGGCTGTTGAGGAATTCGAGATCCATCGCGTAGAGTGATTCGAAATCGAAATCTCCGTTCTCGTCCTTCGGAGTCTTGTCCCTGTCCACGAAATAGTTGTCCAGCTCTATGACCTTCGGAGTGAGGCCGAGGACCTTGCACTGGAGTGCAAGCCTGAGAGAGGAGGAAGTCTTTCCGCTGGATGAAGGACCGGCGATCATGACTATCTTCCTGGTCCCGCGGTTCTCGTAGATCATGTCGGCAATCCTGGCATATTCCCTCTCATGCAGGGCTTCCGCGAGATTGATCAGATCCACGGCCTTGCCTGCCTTGATGGCCTGGTTGAGGGTGCCGATGCTCCTGATTCCGATGATCGAGCACCAGTTGGAATAATTCTTCAGGGTGGCGGCAATCTTTGTCTGGCGTCTGATCGGCATCACTTTGCTGAAATCGTTCATTGTAGGGAGCTGGAGGCACATCCCGTTGCCGACTCCGATCAGGTCAAAAACTTTCAGGTAGCCGGTGGAAGGAATCAGAGGGCCGTGGAACGAGTCATCATGCCCGTCCAGATGATAGACGTTGCAGGTGAATGTCCCGATACTTTCCTGAAGGGCGGCTTTCATCGGCTGCTTGTTGTCCCTGAATATTCTGCATGCCTCTTCTGCTTTCATCGCTGTTTTGCTGAAAGGAAGATTCCTGCCGACGAGCTCCTTCATCTTTTCCTTGATGGCATCGATGTCCTCATCTTTTATGAAATAGCCTTTCGGCCTGCCGTCTTCAGTCCTTCCCGGCTCCTGCAGCTCGCAGTAAAGTCCGCTCGGGAGAGAGTGGTCGACGTAGAGTATCTTGTCCGGGAAAAGCTCCCTCACGGCATTCTGGAGGACGAAACACAGCGACCTTATGTAGGCAAGACGTCCTTCCGCGCGGTTGTATCCCAGGAATTCGACGTGGTTGAAATCGCAAGTTAGCCTTGAATCCAGGCTGAGCACGCAATTGTTCACCAGAGCTATCAGCACCTGGTAGCCATCACCGGTCTTTGGGTCCCTGACTGTCTTGCAGATCTTGTCGGATAGTTCCATCAGAGTGCTGCCCGACACCGTTTCGTATGTCTTGCCATCGTTGGCGCAGAACACTTTTATCTGTCTGTTGTCCATTTCTTTCTTGTTTTTTCGTGTAACCTTCAAATATAGTAATCCTCAAACAATAACCTGCATCATCTTTGAAAATCTTTTCGGTCCATATTTCCTCCCTCATCAGTCACATAGCTACGGCTATGCTTCTTCTTCGGGTGAAAATCTGACCTCGAAAATC
>SFMU01000095.1 GCA_004552965.1 Bacteroidales bacterium
AATGAAATAGTAGATGTGTTCAAATCAATCAATGAGAAAATATTTGCAAACATCAAGGAGAACTCCCGCCTCTCCCTTCTCCGCGACACCCTTCTCCCTCGCTTAATGTCAGGCGAGCTGGAAGTCCCGGAATAAGAAGAGCTACGAAAGAAAATAACGAGAAAGAAAATATAAAATATTAACATTATGGCAGACGACAAGAAATTCACCGAAGACGCATACGAGCAAACGCTCATTGCCCTGTTCAAGGACGAACTCGGCTATGCGTACGAATGTGGCTACGAGGTGGAGCGCAACTATAAGGAGCCCTTCTATCGTGCCGATTTGGTCGCCTCGATGCGACGGCTTAATCCTCAACTGCCAGCCGATGCAATGGATGAAGGAATCAAGCAAATCACCAACATCAGCATCGGTACTTTAGAACAGAACAACGAGCAGTTTACACTCTGGATGCAAAACGGTCTGGAGGTGGGATTTCTGCAGAATGGCGAAGAACGAACAGCCCTGATGAGGCTCATCGACTTCGACCATCCCGAAAGAAACCTCTTCAAGGTGGTGAACCAGTGGCGAGTAGAAGAGTATAAGAACAAGCGCTGCGATATGGTGGTGATGGTCAACGGATTGCCCCTCGTGGTGGTGGAGCTGAAAAGCGCCATCTCTGAAGACGCATCCATCGAAGATGCCTACAAACAGATCAGAAACTATCAGCAGGACGTTCCAAGCCTCTTCAGCTACAACGCCTTCAACGTAATCAGCGACATGAGCGAGACCCGTGCCGGAACCATCACCGCCAAGCTGGAACGCTACATGGAATGGAAGACCGTGGACGGCTCATACGAGTCAACCCTCTTTGCCGACTATCGCACCTTCTTCCTCGGCATGTTCCAGCAGCAGCGACTGCTCGACATTCTGCAGAACTTCATCTGCTTCGACAAGAACCAGGGCAAATACGCCAAGATTCTCACCGCCTACCACCAGTACTACGCCGTGGGCAAAGCCCTGCAGCGCACCCGTACCGCCGTGGAAGGCAACGGAAAAATCGGCGTGTTCTGGCACACGCAGGGTTCGGGCAAGAGCCTCTCCATGGTGTTCTACGCCCACCAGCTGGTGCAAAGGTTGCCCGAAGTGACCATCGTGGTGGTAACCGACCGCAAGGACCTCGACAACCAGCTCTTCGGTCAGTTCTGCCGCTGCCAGGACTTCCTTCGTCAGGAACCACAGAACGCCCAGAGCCGTGAAGACCTGGGCAATCTGCTCCGCAACCGAAAGAGTGGGGGAATCATCTTCACCACCATTCAGAAGTTTGAAGAAGGCGACTCGGCACTCTCCACCCGCCGCAACATCATCGTGATGACCGATGAGGCGCACCGCTCGCAATACGGCGAGGAGCACTGGGACAACAAGAGTCTGACGATGAAGAAGGGATTCAGCCAGAAGATGAGAGAAGCCCTGCCAGGCGCCTCATTTATCGGCTTCACCGGAACGCCTATCAGCGACCGCGACAGAGACACGGAGGAAGTATTCGGCAACTACATCGACGTTTACGACATGAGTCAGGCGGTAGACGATGGAGCCACCCGTCCGGTCTATTACGAGAGCCGTGTGGTGAACCTGAACCTCGACGAAGACACGATGAAGCTGCTGAACGATGAGTTCGACAACCTTGCCGATGAGGGAGCCACCGAGGAGCAGATCAGGCAGGCGAAGCAGGAGCACAGCCGGCTGGAAGTACTCCTGGGCGAAGACGCCACCATCGACACGCTGGTAAGGGACATCATCCAGCACTACGAGCAGAACCGTGCGCAGGAACTCACCGGCAAGGCAATGATCGTGGCGCTGACCCGAACCATCGCCATCAAAATCTACCGCAAGATGCTGGAGCTTCGCCCCCAGTGGACGGAGAAGGTAAAGGTGGTGATGAGCGGTTCGAACCAGGACCCCGAAGACTGGCAGCCGATTATCGGCAATGAAGCCTACAAGAAGGAACTGGCAAGAAAATTCAAGGACAACGACGATGAGATGAAAATCGCCATCGTAAGAGACATGTGGCTCACGGGCTTCGATGTTCCGTCGCTCGCCACCATGTACGTATATAAGCCGATGAGCGGTCATAATCTGATGCAGGCTATAGCCCGAGTGAACCGTGTGTTCCCGGGCAAGGAAGGCGGACTGATAGTGGATTACGTAGGCATTGCGCAGGCGCTGAAGAGTGCCATGCAGCAGTACACCAACCGTGACCGCCGCCGCTTCGGAGACCCCGACATCGCCAAGACCGCCCTGGTGAAATGGAAGGAAGAGATGGAAATCTGCCGAGACCAGCTTCATGGTTTCGACTATTCCGGCTTCTTCGAACAGGACAATACGAAGCGTGCCTTCGCCATTACGAGCGGAGCCAACTTCCTGAGTTCTCCAGCCATGATTCAGCGCAAGAAGAATTTCATGGAGCACAGCAATCTGCTTCACAACGCCACCACGCTCTGCCGTTCGCTCCTGAATGAGCAGCAGAAGGCAGAGGTGTGCTACATGGATGCGCTGCGCGTGATGATGCTCAAACTCTCGCAGAAGGGCAAGATCAGCCGACATGAAATCAACGAGCGTATCGGTGAGCTGCTCCGTCAGAGCGTGAAGACCGACGGAGTAATCAATCTCTTCGGCGACCGCCAGATAGAGTTCTCGCTCTTCGACGACGCCTTCATCCATGAGGTGAAGAACATGAAGGAGCGCAACCTGGCGGTGGAACTGCTCACCAAACTGATGAAAGAGAAAATCAAGCTGCAGCAGAAGACCAACGTGGTTCAGAGCGACCTCTTCTCCGACATGCTCAGCCAGAGTCTCTCCAACTATCTGAAGGGCTTGCTCACCAACGAGGAAGTGATAGAGGAACTGTTGAAGATGGCTCAGCAGATGAAGCAGGCAGAGGCAGAGGGCAACGACCTGGGACTTTCGCCCGAGGAGAAGGCATTCTATGATGCGCTCTCCACGCCGGAAGGAGTGCGCCAGGCTTACTCCGACGAGGAGTT